>NZ_JBZAYE010000211.1:0-10964 GCF_058244205.1 Variovorax sp. 20P10.2.4 | reverse complement strand
CTCGTTGGCACGCTGCTGCTGCGCCTGCGGGCTGGTCAGGGCTGATGCCGCCATGCCGTTGGCCAGCCGGCCCGTCTGCACCGCGGTGCTCTGGTTCAGGTTCTTCTGCGCCATCCAGCCCGCGCTGAAGGCGCGCTGCGCGTGCGCGCCGCCGATCATGCCGCCCGCCGCCACCAGCACGGCGATGGCCCGCGCCATCGGGGCCAGGCGCCATGACGACGTGCCCCCCGCCTGCCCTGCCCGTTCCCTGCCGCTGCCCCCGCGTGTGCTCATGAGTATTCCTGCCGAAGTGGATGTCGAAACCAGGCCGGCTGCACGCACCGTGGCGTGGGCGACCGTTTTTCTAGACGAGTACCAACTGGCAAACCCGCAGACCGATCTTCGAAATTCTTGGCGGCCGAGTGTTTTCTTTCGTCTGACGGCCGACGGCGCAGGAACGATGGGCGGCAGCCGCCGCCACCGACGGATTGCGGGAATGGGTCCGCGCATCCGTCTATAGGAGAGCAGCTCGCCGAAGCTCCCTCCACATCCTCGAAAACACTATCAGATGACGATGAAAGCGGCTTTACGCCGTTGGCTGTCCCCAGGCGATGCGGCATCGGCGGTGCCCGCCTGGGCGTCTTCGGCCGCCCCGCACGCCTGGACCGATGCCCCCGACGCGCCCAGCGCCCTGCACTGGCGCGCGCCCTGGCAGGCATGCCTGCCGGCCTCGTGGCTGATGGCAACGGCGATGGCACCGAGCTTCTGGCTCGTGGGTACGCTGCTGGCGATCGATGCACGCAGCGACCATCCCGCCTTCTGGTTCTCGCTGCCGGGCATCGTCGCGCTCGTCAATGCGGTGAGCATCGCGCGCATCAACCAGCGCCAGCACCGGCAGGCCTATGCCTGCCGCGAGACGCTCGCGCTGCACTACCGCAGCATGAGCCGGCACCTGGGCTCGGCCCTGTTCCTCGCGGCCGGCTGGGGCAGCGGCTTCCTGCCCGACATCACCTGGCCGGCCGCGCACGGCCCCGCCACGCTCGCCGCGGTCGCCACCGCGCTGCTGTGGAACCTGCTGCTGGCCTGGTTTTTCGGCTGGCTCTCGTTCGCGCATGCGGGCGGGGTGCATGCGCGGATCGGCTTCGTCTATCCGGAGCGAGGCCCACGGACCTAGAGTCGGCGCATCAGCGGCCCGTCGTGTCGAGGTGCTGGGCCCGCAGGGTGCGCAGCAGGCCATGGTTGATGCGGAACTCCTCCGAGCCGCCCTGGAGCAACGCACTGTTGGCCAGGCAGCGGAAGACGATGCCCACCACATGCGAATGGGCGCTGACCTTGTTCATGTCCTGGACGAAGGCTCGCGGCTCGGGCAGCGGCTCGGAGCGCAGCAGGTAGCCGACGAACCAGCGCCACAGCATGTTGTAGCCCAGGCCCTGGCGCACGCGCTTGGGGTCGGGCAGCGAATAGACGATCTGCAGCAGCCAGGCGCGCACGATGATCCGCGCGTCGGCAACGCTCGCGCATTGGGCGCTCAGCTCGTCGAGGACCGGATCGTCGTCCGACAGCAGGCCGTCGATCGCCGCGCGCAGATCGACCAGCCCGTGCTCGCTCTGCACGAAGGCCTCGAGCCCGTCGTTCTCGAGCCACAAGGCATGCGAGACGATCCAGACCCAGGGTTCGCCATAGCGGTCGACCAGCACCGGCGTGGTCTGCGCGATCTCGGCCTGCTTCGACAGCTCCTTGTCCAGCGCATGCATCGGGATGCTGCTGGGCTGGCCGTAGGGGATGTTGAATCTCGGTTTTTTCTCTTTCATCATCCGTCTCAGATCGGGCGGCCCTTGCCAGTGCAGACGTCCGGGTTGCCGATGCGCTGCACGCTGTTGGTGGCGAAGAAGGTGTTGTAGATGGCCGTGCGCCAGTGCGCAGGCAGCTTGATGAAGGGATGCACGACGTCGCTGTTCGCGCTGCCGTAGTGCTGGGCGAAGAAGTTGCGGATTCGGGTGTTGTCGGCCGCGCTGGCATAGCACTGGCTGAAGATCAGGTGGGTCGCACCCACGATCGGATAACCGCGCGAGGGATTGGCCAGCGGACTCACGCCGGAGGCCACATAGCCGATGCCCCAGTTGCGGGCCTGCGTAGCAGCCGGCCCGGTCGGGGGGAGGATGGCGCCCGCACTGGCCGGGGTGCCGAGCGCCGCCGCGACGTCCACCTGCGACGGCAGAAAATTCTGCAGCACGCCGCCGCTCGCGCGGCTGATCGCCACGACCTTGGTCGGGTCGTCGAGGGCCACCCTCTCCGGGCTCACGTAGGCGATCGCATAGGGAGTGGCCAGCAGGGCCGCCATCACGCCATCGCTGCCGGTCACGGGGATGTACTTGCTGGCGTTGCCGACGTTCACGACCGACGCGTAGCTGCTGCCGACCGAAGGCACCAGCGTGTTGTTCACGGCGTTGAGGTGGCGCAGGAAGATTTCGGTCGTGCCGCTGCTTTCGGCGCGATAGATGACCTTGATCGGCTGGTTCAAGGTCGAGAGGCCGGCGACCTGGTTCCAGTGGGTGATGGTCGGGTCGGCGAATATCTGTGCCAGCTGGGCACTGGTCAGGTTCATCGAGCTGCGGCCCGGGATGTTGTAGGGCACGGTCACCGCCGCGAGAACGACCGGAACCTGGATCAATGGGCCGAAGCTCGCCCTGCCCAGCGTGGGGTGCGCGTCATAGGCGGTTTCTTCGGCGACGGTCACCACCGAGTCGCTGCCGGCGTAATCCACGGTCACCGGCGTCGGGTAGAACGGCACGTTCGGCGTCGACGCATTGGCGTCATGGTTCCAGACCAGCAGGTTCGAGTTGTTCTGGAAGAACGCGCTCTTGCCCGCGCCGCTGCCCACGCCGACATAGGCGTTGAAGCCGGGAACCGGCGTCCTGTTCAGGATGCCCGTGGAACCGACAGGAAACTGCGCCTTGCCATAGAGACCTTCGGGCAAGGTTCCACCGCCACCCACGACCTGGGCCGATGCGGCAAGGGCCCACGTCATCGCACCGACGACGAGCAGCGCCTTGCACTGGAAGACAGGGAATTTCATTGACCACTCCTCGAGCGGTTGTCCAACAGAGATCCGAAGGGATTGCGCGAGCACGGTTCGCCCACCCACTTTTGCAGGGGCGATCGATGCCCTGCTGAAAGTTCGAAGGTCGGCCAGACACGAATGTCTGGCCGACCTGAACGAAGGGTTGGAAGCGAGCCCGCGGCGCCAAGCCTGACGGGCCTCTCAAACCCTAGGCATCACACTCAGGCCGGACGGCCCTTGCCGGTGCAGACGCTCGTGTAGCCGATGCTCTCGGGGCTGGTCGCGGTGTAGAAGGCGTCGAAAACGGCGGTCCTCCAGTTGGCCGGCAGCTTGATGAACGAGTGCGCGGTGATCGCGGCATCGTTGTCCGTGGTGTTGTAGTGCTGGCGGAAGAAGTTGCGGATGCGGACGTTGTCGGCCGCGCTGGCATAGCACTGGCTGAAGATCAGGTTGGTCGCGCCAACGATCGGATAGCCCGCCGAGGGATTGGCCAGGGGGCTCACGCCGGACGCGACGTAGCCGATGCCCCAGCTGGTGGCCGGTGCCGAAGCGGCCGGGGGATTGATGCCGGTCAGTGCGGCCGTCACATTCACCTCGGTCGGCAGCAGGTTGCTCGTCACGCCGCTGATGGTGCGGGTGATGGCCACGACCTTGGTCGCGTCAGCGAACGCGACCTTGTCCGGGCTCACGTAGGTGATCGAGTAGGGGTTGGCAGCCAGGGCAGCCACCACGCCGTCGCTGCCGGTCGCGGGGATGTACTTGCTGGTGTTGCTGACATTCACGACCGAGGCGTACGTGGTGCCGACCGAAGGCACCAGCGTGTTGTTCACGGCGTTGAGGTGGCGCAGGAAGATCTCGGTCGTGCCGCTGCTTTCGGAGCGATAGATGACCTTGATCGGCTGGTTCAGGGCCGAGAAGCCGGGGACCTGGTTCCAGTTGGTGATGGTCGGGTCAGCGAAGATCTGGGCCAGCTGGGCGCTGGTCAGGTTCACCGAGGTACGGCCTGCGATGTTGTAGGGCACGGTCACCGAGGTCAGGACGGCCGGCACCTGGATCAGGCGACCGAAGCTCGTCTTGCCCAGCGTGGTGTGAGCGTCGTAGCCCGATTGTTCGGCGGCGGTCACCAGCGAGTCGCTGCCAGCGTAGTCGACGGTCACTGCCGGCGAGTAGTAGGGAGCGCCGCCAACCGTCAGCAGGCCCGAGTTGTTCTGGAAGAAGGAGTTCTTGCCCGCGCCGCTGCCCACGCCGACATAGGCGTTGAAGCCCGGGCTGGGGACCGTGCCCGCAGCCGTCTTGTTCAGAATACCGGTGCTCGACGTCGTGGCAGTCAGGGCCTTGCCATAGAGGCCTTCGGGCAACGTTGCACCGCCACCCGCGACCTGAGCCGAAGCGCCCGCGGCCATGGTCATCACACCGACTGCGACCAGCGCCGACAGCGCGTTGCGCTTGAAATTAACGGAAATCATCGAATTGCTCCTAAACAAACTGAAAAAGTTTGAGAAAAAATAAGAACCGAATGAGCAGATCTCGGGCACCTCTTCGCCGACAAATACAGCGTCCCAATACCCTTGAATCAACATGCCGCCATTGCCTTGGCGACAAATCAAGTTTGAAGATCGTCGATGACGCTCAGTTGAAAAATTCACCGGAACACGGCTTCAATTTCACCCGAACTTTTCGGTGAAAAAAACGAGGCGGGGAGGACGGCCGAGGACAGCGAAAGGCGTGCCGGGCCCTCGGGAAAAATCGGCTAACCCGTTGATTCTTCGAATCAAAATTCCGATGCCTTCACCGACAGGCGGGCGTCACGCGCGGGGTTGTCACCGTCCGGAAACGGGCATCCGATGCGCCGTCTTCCCGAACATCGAGAAGAGACACCCGAACATCTTTGGACATGAGCGCTTTTGGACTCGTTTTCGAGTTCGAATCCGAAGACTCACGCCAGCCCGGCATGCGGCGCGCAATGCGCCGAATCGGCATTGAATTGACATGCCGTTGCCGAACACAACATCTCGGAGCAATGTTTGCGCTGGACTTTCAATGCGCCGGCGCTAATTCCGGACATTGCGTCCGGCCATCGATTCGGCACATCGGCGATGCGCGTGCGAAGCGCTCAGCGACCGGTCCAGACCGGCCTGCGCTTCTCGTTGAACGAGGCCAGCCCTTCCTTCGCATCCTGCGTGCCCGCGAGCAGCGCGATCTGCCCCTCGGTGAAGGCGATGCCCTCGTCGAAGGACATGCCCTCGAGCGCGCGCATCGCGTACTTGCCGCGGCGGATCGCGGTCGGCGACTTGTCGGTCAGGCGCTCGAGCAGCCATTGCGTCTTCGCATCGAGTGCGTCGGCCGGCACCACGTGGTTCAGCAGACCGGCTTCCTTCGCCTCGGCCGCGCCGAAGGGCTCGCCGCTCAGGCACCACTCGCGCAGGGTGCGGCGCGGCACGATGCGCTGCAGCAGGCTCAGCACCTGCATCGGGAACAGGCCGATCTTCACTTCGGGCAGGCCGAACTGCACCGTGTCGGCGGCCACCGCGAGGTCGGTCATGCACAAGAGGCCGATGCCGCCGGCCATGCAGCTGCCGTTGATGCGTGCGATGCTCGGCAGGGTGCCGTTCTGCGTCTCGCGCAGCAGGTCGGCATAGTCGAGCGTGGGCTGCGCGAGGTCGAACGCGAAGCCCGCGCCGGGCTGCAGGTCGCCGCCGGCGCAGAAGGCCTTCTCGCCCGCGCCGGTCAGCACGATGGCGCGCACCTCGGGATCGGCATGCGCAAGGCGCCAGCCTTCGCGCAGGCCGGCCACCACCTCGGCGTTGAGCGCATTGCGCTTGTCGGGGCGGTTGATCGTGATCCAGAAGGCGCGGTCGCGCTTCTCGTGCAGGACGGCGGCGGTGCTCATGGCGCGACTCCTTCGGCAACGGGGGCATCGACTTCGATCTCGGCCACGACACGGCGCGCCTCGACCTGGTCGCCGATGCGCACATGCAGCGCGGCCAGCCGGCCGCTCACCGGCGCGGCATGCACATGCTCCATCTTCATCGCCTCGAGCGTGAGCAGCGGCTGCCCCGCGCGCACGACCTGGCCGGGCTCGGCCAGCACCGCGACCACGCGGCCGTTCATCGAGGCGCGCAGCTTGCCGTCGCCACCGCCCGAGCCGCCCTGGCGCGCGGAGGCCGCGCGCGTGGTGTCCTCGATGCGCAGCGCACGGTCGCGGTACTGCAGCCACAGCTGGGTGCCGTCGCGCCAGTACGCGGCGCTCTCGTGCACGCCATCGCAGGCGAAGCGCACGCCGTCGTCGCCGTGCTCGATCAGCTCGATCTCAAAGGCCTGCGCATCGAGCGTGACCTGGAACCGGCGCGACGCGATCAACGCGACGCTCGCATGCCGCGTCCGCCCCGCGAGTTCGAAGCGCAGCGAGATCGGCAACTTGTGCGGCAGCCGCCGCGACTGCGTGTCGTCGGCGCGCTCGTACAGCAGCACCGCCGCGAGCGCCGCCGCGCGTGCAGCCGCGGCCTCGTCGGCCTGCAGCAGCGCCGCCTGGTGCTCGCCGATGAAGGCCGTGGTGGCACCGCCCGCCGCGAACACCGGATGCACGAGGCAGGCGCGCAGAAAGGACTGGTTGGTCGTCACGCCCAGCGCCACCGCATCCTCGAGCCCCGTGGCCAGCTTGCGCCGCGCCTCCTCGCGCGTGCGGCCATGGGCCACGAGCTTGGCGATCATCGAGTCGTAGTACGGCGGCACCTCGGCGCCCGAATACAGCGCATGCTCGGCGCGCAGTTGCGGCGGCATCCGCCACAGCGCGAGCGTTCCGCTCTGCGGCACGAAGCCCTGCGCCGCATCCTCCGCGCACAGCCGCACCTCGATCGCATGGCCCTCGAAGCGCACGTCCTGCTGCGCGAGCGGCAGCGGCTCGCCCGCGGCCACGCGCAGTTGCAGCTCCACCAGGTCGAGGCCGGTCACGGCCTCGGTCACGGGATGCTCGACCTGCAGCCGCGTGTTCATCTCCATGAAGTAGAAGTTGCCGCCGCCGTCGAGCAGGAACTCGAGCGTGCCCGCGCCTTCGTAGCGGATCGCCTTCACGGCTGCCACCGCGGCCGCGCCCATGCGTTCGCGCAGCGCGCCGTCCACCGCCGGCGAGGGCGCCTCCTCGATCAGCTTCTGGTGCCGCCGCTGTACGGAGCAGTCGCGCTCGCCCAGGTGGATGGCATGGCCGTGGCGGTCGGCGAAGACCTGGATCTCGATGTGCCGCGGCTGCGCGATCGCGCGCTCGAGGATCACCTCGGGATCGCCGAAGGCGCTCTGCGCCTCCGAGCGCGCGCTGCGCAACAGGGGCGCGAATTCCTCGGCCGACGGCACCAGCCGCATGCCGCGCCCGCCGCCGCCGGCCGTGGCCTTGATCATCACCGGGAAGCCGATGCGCGCGGCCTCCTGCGCGAGCCGTTCCTCGCCCTGGTCCTCGCCCTGGTAGCCCGGTATGCAGGGCACGCCCGCGGCCTGCATCAGTGCCTTGGCGCCGGCCTTGTGGCCCATGGCCTCGATGGCTTCGGCCGAGGGGCCGATGAAGACCAGCCCGGCCTCCCTGCAGGCGCGCGCGAAGGCGGCGTTCTCGGCCAGGAAGCCGTAGCCCGGGTGCACCGCGTCGGCACCGGTGCGGCGCGCGGCCTCGACGATGGCCTCGATGCGCAGGTAGGACTGCGCGGGCAGCGCCTCGCCGATGCACACGGCCTGGTCGGCCTCGCGCACATGGCGCGCGCCGGCATCGGCGCTCGAATACACCGCCACCGTGCGGTAGCCGAGGGCGCGCGCGCTGCGCATCACGCGCAGCGCGATCTCGCCGCGGTTGGCGATCAGGATCTTGTGGAAGGGCGTGGCCTGGGTCATGGACTGTTCCCCCTCGCTCATGGCCGCGCCACCGAGAACTGCATCGGCTGCGGCTCGCGCAGTTCGGCCTCGTGGCACACGGCCAGCAGCTTCGCGAGCACGGCGCGCGTGTCGCGCGGATCGATCACGCCGTCGTCGAGCACGTGCGCGCTGGTGGTGAACACGCTCATCTGGCTGTCGAAGCGCTCGACGATGCGGCGCTCCATCTCCGCGAGCTTCGCGCGGTCGACCTCGCCGCCCTTGCGCCGCATCGCGGCCTCGGTCACGTTGACCATGGTCTGCGCCGCCTGCTCGCCGCCCATCACCGCGGTGCGCGCGTTGGGCCACGAGAAGCAGAAGCGCGGATGGAAGCCGCGCCCGCACATGCCGTAGTTGCCGGCGCCGAACGATGCGCCGCAGTAGATCGTGATCTGCGGCACGGTCGCGTTGGTCACGGCCTGGATCATCTTCGAGCCGTGCTTGATCATCCCGCCCTCCTCGTGCGCGCGCCCGACCATGAAGCCGGTGGTGTTCTGCAGGTAGAGGATCGGCGTACGCGACTGGCAGCAGGCCTGGATGAAATGGGCGGCCTTGGTGGCGCCCGCGTTGTCGATCGGGCCGTTGTTGGTGACCACGCCCACGGGCAGCCCTTCGATCTTGAAGTGGCCGACCACGGTGGCGCTGCCGTAGCCGGCGCCGAACTCGAGGAACTCGGAGTCGTCGGCGATGCGCGCGATCACCTGCTTCATGTCGACCGGCCGCTTGAGGTCGGCCGGCATGATGCCCAGCAGCTCCTCGGCGTCGAAGCGCGGCGGCTTGAAGCGCCGCGGCGGCGCCGCCGGCAGCTCGCGGTTCCAGTCGATGTGGGCGAGGATCTCGCGCGCGATGCGGATCGCGTCGCGGTCGTCCTCGGCCAGGTAGTCGCCGAGCCCCGACACCGAGCTGTGCATCAGCGCGCCGCCCAGTTCCTCCTCGGTCGCGATCTCGCCCGTGGCGGCCTTCAGCAGCGGCGGCCCCGCGAGGAAGGCGCGCGAGCGGTCGCGCACCATCACGATGTAGTCCGACAGGCCGGTCTGGTAGGCGCCGCCCGCGGTCGAGGAACCGTGCGTGACCGTCAGCACCGGCAGCCCGGCGGCCGACAGCCGCGCGAGGTTGCGGAACAGGCTGCCGCCGGTCACGAATTCCTCGACCTTGTAGGTCATGAGGTTGGCGCCCGCGCTCTCGACCAGCTGCACGTAGGGCAGCCGGTTCTCGAGCGCGAGCTCCTGGATGCGCAGCTGCTTCGGGATGCCCATGGGCTGCAGCGCGCCAGCGTCGATGCCCGAGTCGGAGGCATTGACCATCACGCGCAGGCCCGAGACCTGGCCGATGCCCGCGATCACGCCGCCGCCGGGCACGCTCTTGTCGAGGTCGGGGTTGTCCAGGCCCAGCCCGGCGAGCGAGCACAGTTCGAGGAAGGGCGTGCCGGGGTCGAGCAGCAGCGACAGCCGCTCGCGCGGCAGCAGCTGGCCGCGCTTCTCGAAGCGTTCGCGCGAGCGCTCCGAGGTGGCGGCGGCGCGCTGCTCGCAGCCGCGTACGCGCTCGAGCAGCGCGAGCATGTGGGCGCGATTGGCCTGGAAGGCTTCGGCGTGGGGGGAGAGGGTCGATTCGATGGTGGCCATGGTCTGCGGAAGAGTCCATGGCAGCTTAGGCAGCGCCCCCCGGGGCGTCTTGTGCCCAGTGGCTGGGGATCAGCGCACGCCGAACAGCCCGGCCGCGTTGTCCCACGCCACGCGCTGCGCCACCGCGGGCGGCAGCTCGCCGAGCCAGCCGCGGTAGCCGCGCATCAGCTCGTCGTAGGCGCTCCAGCGCTGGTTGACCCAGGTGTCGGAGCCGATCAGGAAGCGGTCGGGAAAGGCCAGGATCAGCTCGCGCCACGGCGCGCACAGCGTGCCGCCCTCGCAGACCAGGCCCGGTCGGTACGACAGCTCGCCCATCAGCTTCGGATAGCGCTCGAGCATCTGGCGCACGCGCGCCACCGGCGTGCCGCCGATGCCGGTGTGGGCCCAGATCAGCCGCGTGTCGCGGCCCTGGCTCGGCGTGTGGGCCATCAGCAGGTCGACCGCCTCGTCGTCCACGTGCGCGAGCACGGCGAGCTGTTTCTGCTCGGCCAGCGCCATCAGTTTCTTCGCGACCGGGCCGTTGGCATTGGCACTCTCGTAGAGATGGAACTCGCCGATGCCGCGGTAGGGCCCGCTCGCGGTGCCGCGCTCGAGTTCGGCCAGCACCATCTCGTGGATGCTCTCGTCGCGGAACCAGTTGTTGTAGTCGGCGCGGTTGCGGTACAGCCGCACGAAAGGCACCACGGTGACGCCGGCCTCGCGGGTCTCGCGCAGCGCCGCGAGCGTGCGCGTGCCGTCGTTGGGCCGCGAGTTGCCGACGATGGCACGCACGCCGTTGCGCTGCATGCGCGCGAGCGCCTCGGCCGGCGGGAACGGGCCGCTGCTGCCGTTCCAGGCCTCTTCGTTGTAGTGCAGGTGGGTGTCGAACAGCGGGCCGGTGTAGTCGGCGGCCCGGGCCGCGAATGCGAAGCCGGCGGCGACAGCGGCAACGACCGCGGATGCGGCGCGCGGCCAGCGTCGATGAAGGGAATCGGTGGTCCGGGTCATGCGGGCTCCTCGCGGCGGATGCGGTCGGTACGGTGGGCGGCGGAAGAATACCCGTCGCCGCGCCGGCTCAGCGCAATAACCGTGCCCTGAACTTCTGCACCATCGCCGTCGGCGCGTACGAGCGCTTGCTGCGCCGGAAGCCCGCGATGCCCATGTCCTGCTCGAAGTTGAGCCAGCGCACCGGCCGGCCGAACCCGGCCTCGAACTGCCGGCAGAAGTGCTGGAACATGTGCGGGTAGATGCCCGCGTGGCTGTCGAGCCCCTTGGCGAAGCGCATCGCGAACACGCCGGGCTGCAGTTCCTGCGCGAGCACGAAGCCCAGCGGCTCGTCGTGCGCGAAGTGCACGAAGCCCTCGAGCCCGAGTGCCGCCGCGTCGGCGATGGCTGCGCGGCACGGCGCCTCGTCGGCCTCCCCCGCGGCCTTG
>NZ_JBZAYE010000210.1:0-10988 GCF_058244205.1 Variovorax sp. 20P10.2.4 | reverse complement strand
TCGCCGCGAGCTCGTTCCACAAGTGGCTCGCGCAGGACACCTGGCCGCAGGAGCCGAACGAGAAGGCGCTGCTGGCCTTCGCGCTCGAGCGCGGCGTGACGGGGATGTGAGGCGGCGCGCGCGGGCCGCGGCGCTAGATCACGCGCCGCTCGCGCAAGCCCTCGATCGCCGCCGGGTCCACGTCCGCCCACTGCGTCAGCACCTGCACCGTGTCCGCGCCGAGCGTCGGTGGCGGCCGCGTCGATCCTTCCGACGCGCCGTCGAAGCGGATGCCGAGGCCGATCTGCGGCAACGGTCCGCGATCGCTGTCCACCGCATAGAGAAAGCCGCGCTCGCGTAGCGCGGTATCGGCCGCGACTTCGTCCACGCCATGGATCGGCCCCGCGGGCACGCGCTCGCGCGCGAAGGCCGCGAGCCAGTGCGCGCGCGGCGCGGTACGCAGCAGGGCCGCGATCTTCTCGACCAGCGGCGCGCGCGCACCGCGCCGCAGCGCGTTGGTCGCGAAGGCCGGGTCGTGCGCGACCTCGGGCTGCCCCACCGCCTGCCAGAAGCGCGTCCACACCGCGTCGTTGCCGAGCGCCAGCGTGATCGGCTGGTCGGCCGTCTCGAACACCTGGTAGATCGCGATCACGCTGTCGCGCCCGCCCGAACGGCGCGGCAGCTCGCCGCCGCCGAGATAGGGCAGGATGCGCGGCGACATGAAGCGCGTCATGCTCTCCACCATCGAGATGTCGATCGCGCAGCCTTCGCCGTTGCGGTGGCGCCGCTGCAGGGCCGCCAGCGTGGCGAGCGCCGCGTCCTGCCCCGCCAGCAGGTCCGCGGCCGGCGTGCCCACCTTCTGCGGCGGCGCATCGGGCTCGCCGGTGAGTGCCATCACGCCCGAGTAGCCTTCCGCGACCAGGTCGTAGCAGGGCAGGTCGGCGCGCTCGCCCTCGCCGCCGAAGCCGGTCAGCGAGACGTGGATCAGTCCGGGCCTGAGCGCGCCGAGCGTCTGCGCATCGAGCCGCAGCTTGCGCTGCACGCGCGGCACCAGGTTCACGATCACGACGTCGGCCTGCGCCACGAGCCGGCGCAGGATCGCGTGGCCCTCGGGCTGCGCATGGTCGAGCGTGATGCTGTGCTTGTTGCGGTTGACGCTCAGGTACCAGAGCGACTCGCCGTGCAGGAACGGCGGGCCCCAGGCGCGCACGTCGTCGCCCTTGCCCGGCGGCTCCACCTTCACCACGGTCGCGCCCATGTCGGCGAGCAGCTGCGCCGCATAGGGACCGGCGATCGACGAGGTCAGGTCGAGGATGCGGATCCCCTCGAGCAGGTCGAGGGGGGCGGAGCGCTTGCGCGGCAGCGTGTCGAGCGGAATCTCCGCCGGGTTCGGTGTGGGGGATGACATGCGGGTCTTTCCGCAACGCCCATGCCAATCGCGCGCTGCCGTGCCTTCGCTGCGAAGCGCATGCCAAAGTTCCCGCCGCGGCCCGCGCGCCGCTGTTCGCAGCGCGGACACTGCGCGCGCGCCGGTCGAAGGCTGACCGCCGCGACGACATCGGCGCGCCCGCATCGCGCTGAACCACGCCCTTCCTCGCATGGCATGCGCGTTGCGGTAGCGAAGCCAGCCGCCGGCCTTTCGCCGCAACGCGGGGCGGCCGGCATCCCATCCCCATCGAAGCATTGGAGTCAACAAAGTGGATCTGCAACTGTCCGGCCGAACGGCGCTCGTCACCGGCGGGTCGAAAGGCATCGGTTTCGCCTGCGCGAAGGCATTGGCTGCCGAGGGCTGCCATTTGCGGCTGGTCGCGCGCGACAAGGCCGCGCTCGTCGAAGCGCGGGACACGCTGCGCGCCGCGCACGACGTGTCGGTCGAGATCTTCGAGGCCGATCTCTCGCGCCTGCCCGACAGCCTCCTGGTCGACGCCTTCCCCGAGGTCGACATCGTCGTCAACTCCGCGGGCGCGATCCCGCGCGGCGGCCTGCTCGACGTCGACCCCGGCGCGCTGCGTGATGGCTTCGAAGGCAAGCTCATGGGAACGATCGCGGTGTGCCGCGCCTTCTACCGCCGCATGCGCGAGCGCCGGCGCGGCGTGATCCTCAACATCATCGGCATCAGCGGGCTGCGTCCGAATCCGAAATCGATCGGCACCTCGTCCGCGAACGCGGCGCTGATCGCGCTGACCCAGGCGCTGGGCGCGGAAAGCGTCGATCACGGCGTGCGCGTGCTCGGCGTGAACCCGGGCCTCGTGCGCACCGGCCGCACCGCCTCGTTGCTCAATCCCACGCAGGCCGCCGACAAGGCCTACGACGCATTGCTCGCCTCGCTGCCCTTCGGCCGCATGGCCGAGCCCGCCGAAGTGGCCGACCTCGTGAGCTTCCTGGTGTCGGAGCGCGCGTCCTACCTCAGCGGCGAGGTGATCTCGATCGACGGCGGCTCGCGCTTCCGCTTCTAGTCCGGGCATCGCCCCGTCGGCACGCGCGGCATTCGGCGTGCCGACGGGGCCGGCTCATTCGAGCTTCACGCCCACCTTGCGCACCACCTCGCCCCAGCGCGCGGTCTCGCCCGTCACGAAGTCCGCGAACCCGGCCGTGTCCATCGCGGGCGACTCGGCCCCGATCTCCGCGAGCCGCTTCACCATTGCCGGGCTCGCCATGATCCGTCGCACCTCGGTGTTGATCCGCTCGACCACGGCCCGCGGCGTGCGCGCCGGCGCGAAGAGGCCGTACCACTCGTTGAGGTCGAAGCCCGGGTAGCCCGACTCGGCGAGCGTGGGCAATTGCGCGAACGCCGCTGGCCTGCGCGCTCCGGTGGTCGCCAGCGCGCGCAGCCGCCCCGCGTTCACGAAGGGCATCGCACTCACCGGGCTGTTGATCAGCACCTGGATGTTGCCCGCGGCCGCATCCGACAGCGCGGCCGACCCACCCTTGTAGGGCACGCTGACGATGTCCACGCCCGCGACCTGCTTGAGCAGCTCCATCGACAGGTGGCCCGACGAGAGCTGGCCCGCCTGGCCGTAGGCCAGCGCGCCGGGCTTCGCCTTCGCGAGCGCGACCAGCTCCTGCACGTTGCGCGCCGGCACGCCCGGATGCACGGTGAGCAGCCCCGGCATCAGCGCCACCATCGCGACCGGCGCGAAGTCCTTCAGCGAGTCGTAGGGCAGTGCCTTGTTGACGTGCGGATTGATCGCGTGGGTGCTGATCAGCAGGCCCAGTGTGTGGCCATCGGGCGTGGCCCGCGCCAGCGTGTCGGTGCCGATGATGTTGTTGCCGCCGGGCTTGTTGTCGATGATGACGGGCTGCCCGAGCGCTTCGGCCAGCTGCTGGCCGACCGCGCGCGCCAGCACGTCGGCCGAACCGCCCGGCGCCAGCGGCACGATGATGCGGATGGGCTTCGACGGGTAGGCCTGTTGCTGTGTCTGTGCAGGTGCGCCGCCGGCCGCGAGCAGCAATGCCGCGCCTGCCGCGGCCAGAAGAATTCGTCGCTTGTCTCTCATGGTGTTGTGCTCCGCAAAAATCGGAAAGGCGTGGACCGATCGCCACGCCTGCGAACCGCAAGCAACATGCCGAGACCGATTCGATACGATCCGTATCGAAAAAAGCTCAGCGTTTGGGTGCGCGCGACGGCGGCCGCACCGAGATCCCGTCGAGCACGATCTGCAGCAGCGTGTCGATGAAGGCGACGTCGAGCGCCGCGTGGCCGATGATCAGGCGGTGGAACAGCGGACCGTAGATCGCATCGATCACGCGCTCGAGATCCAGGTCGTCACGGAACACGCCGTGCTCGACGCCGCGCATCAGCGCCGCCTTCGCCACGCCGCGGCGCGGGTTGAGGTAGCCGTCCGACAGCAACTGCATCGTGCCTTCGTCGGCCAGGCCCGAGCCGATGATGGTGCGCAGCGTCTGGCCCTTCTGTCCGCGGTACACGCGCGCGAGCCGGTGCACCTGCACCTCGATGTCGCGGCGCGGATCGTCGGTCACCGGAAAGGCGATGCTCGGCGCCACGGCCGTCAGGTAGGCCTCGACCGCGAGCGCGCCCTTGTGGGGCCACCAGCGGTAGATGGTCGCCTTGCCCACGCCCGCGCGGCTTGCCACGCCCTCGATCGACAGCTTGCTGTAGCCGAGTTCGTCGAGTAATTCGTGCGTGGCGGCGAGGATCGCTTCGTGCGCGGCGGTGTCGCGCTGGCGGCCCGGCGAGCGGGGAGTGGCGGAGGTGGTCATAGCGTGGAAGAGGGAAGCGAAGGCATCGTAGCGTCATCCCCGCGCGCCGCCGTGCGGCACCCCGCGCCGCGCGTCAGGAGGGCAGGGGCAGGGCGGTGGCGCGCAGGTCGGCCGCGCGTTCGAGCTGGCGGATAACGGTGGTCATGTCGGCATCGGGTCCTTCGATGCTGGACGCGCGCCGGTAGCTCTCGATCACCGCGCGCGCCACCTCGACCGGCACGCCGGCCGCATCGGCATCGCGCAGGAACTGCGCGCCGTCCTTCAGCACGATGCGCAGCGCGGCGCCCCAGTCGAAGCTGCGCGTGAGCACGGCCGCGGGAATCTTCGTGAGCGTCGCGCTGTTCTGGCCGCTGCCGCGGTTGAACACCTGCACGATCATCGCGGGGTCGAGGCCGGCCCGGGCGCCGACCACCAGCGCCTCGCAGGCCACCGCGAGATTGGCGGCCGAGACGATGTTGTTGATCAGCTTCATCTGCTGCGCCGCGCCGGGCCGTTGCGACACCACGATCAGGTGGGCCGAGTAGCTCTCGATCATGGGCCGGCAGGTGTCGAGGGCCTCGGTGCTTGTAGACACGATGGAGGTCAGTCGGCCCTCGACCGCGTTCGCGGGACCGCCGGTGACCGGGGCGTCGACGGTCATACACCGCGTTAGCGTATTTTGGAACTCCTCGACCAGAGCCGAGCCGGTGGTGCCGAGGTGCACGTAGTGCGTCATGCGCCGGCCCTCGCGCAGTCCGTCCGCGCCGAGCACCACGGCCCGGTAGGCCTCGAGGCTCGGCAGGCAGCAGAACACCACCTCGCAGCGCTGCGCCACCTCGCGCGGCGATGCCGCCGACTGCGCGCCGAGGGCCGTCACCGCCTCGGGGCTGGTGTCGTGCACCACCAGCACATGGCCGCGCGCCATGAGCCGCTGCGCCATCGGAAAACCCATCGCGCCGATGCCGATGAAACCCACCGGCGCCGCGCCGTTTGCCTGTATCGCCAATTGCCTTCTCCAGATGCCTGTGGCGCTCGAAGGGTGCAAGCGTTGTGCCATCGCGAAGCAGGGGAGGGAACGCCACGGTTCGTGCCCGTGGTGTGCACGGCGCGGGCAGACTGTCGTTCGCCGCGGCACGCGCGCAGGCAGAGGCGGACAGCGCGCACTTCACAGCGGTCCCATCTCCGCGAGCCGCTTGTAGAGGTACGAGCGCGAGATGCCGAGCTCCGACGCCACGCGCAGCTTGTTGCCCTTGAAGCGCGCCATGCCATCGCGGATCAGCGACATCTCGAGGCTGCTGACTGCTTCGCGCACCGGGCCCGTCGAGATGGTCGACGTGACCGAAGGCAGCGGCCTATCGCCCGGTCCGCCCGGCCCGCGCGGCGCGAGCAGCGAGGCCATCGCCGAGCCGCCCGCTTCGCCCTCGCCAAGCAGGCCGAGGTCGCCGGGGCCGATCTCCTCGCCCTCGGCGAAGATCACGCCGCGCTCGAGCGTGTGGATCAGCTGCCGCACGTTGCCGGGCCACGGCTGGCGCACCAGCAGCTCCATCGCGGCGGCGCTCACGCGCTTTCTCGCGGTGCCGTGGCGCTGCGCGAAGTTCTCGAGTGCATGCTCGACCAGCAGCGGGATGTCGTCGCGGCGCTCGCGCAGCGACGGCACGTGCAGCGTCACGCCACTGATGCGGTAGAACAGGTCGAGGCGGAAGGACTTCTCGGCAATCATCCGCTGGAAGTCCACGTTGCTCGCCGATATCAGGCGGAAGTTCGAGCTGCGGTTGCGCTCGCTGCCCACGCGCTCGAAGGCGCCGTCCTGCAGCACGCGCAGCAGCTTGACCTGGATCTCCAGCGGCATGTCGCCGATCTCGTCGAAGAACAGCGTGCCCTCGTTGGCTTGTTCGAACTTGCCCTTGCGGCCCTTGCGTTCGGCGCCGGTGAAGGCGCCGGCCTCGTAGCCGAACAGCTCGCTCTCGACCAGCGTCGCGGGCAAGGCCGCGGCATTGACCAGCACCAGCGGATTGTCGCGCCGCATGCTCAGCAGGTGCAACGCATGCGCGACCAGTTCCTTGCCTGTGCCGCTCTCGCCGACCAGCAGCACGGGCACGTCGAGCGGCGCCACCTTCACGATGTCGTCCTTGAGCTTGCGGATCACCGCGCTGTTGCCCACGATCTGTTCGAGGCCGAGCGAATTGGTGCGCCGGTTGGTGAGCTCGCGCCGGTAGAACGCGACCTCGGTGCGCAGCTGGCTCAGTTCCGCGTTCATCGACTGCAGGTGCTCCGGGCCGCGGAACATCACCTGGCCCACCGCGCCCACCAGCTCGCCGCCGCGCGCGCGGATCGGCACGCGCGAGACGATGCGCGTGGCGCCGCGCATCTCCTGCGTCTGGCCGATCTCGGCCTTGCCGGTACGCACCACGGTGTCGAGCCGCGTGTTCTCGATCACCTTGGTCACGTGCTTGCCGATCCAGTCGGCGCGTTCCATGCCGAAGAACTTCTCGTGCACCGGGCTCAGGTAGCGCACCACGCCCGCGCTGTCGACCACGGTCATGGCCTCGTAGGGACTGGTCAGCAGGTGGCGCAGGATGTCGCCCGCGAAGGGCACGGCGTTCACGAAATTGAGCAGCTCGTCGTTGCAGCCGTCACTCAGGGCGAAGAAGGCGCAGGCCTGGTCGGCCTGTGTCGCCAGCACGCACAGCGACATGTCGCCGCTGCGCACGCTCCACAGCGCGCCGAGCGCGTCCTCGGCGCGGCGCCAGCGCTGGATCACCGCGGTGGCCACGGCCGCGCGCGACATCACGCCCGAGGAAAAGACGATCGTTCCGCCCTCGTCGACGACGAGGACACCCATCATCCCGTGCTGTTCGGTCATCGTTTCGTCCTGTCATGTGGCGTCGGTGCGCCGTTGGCTTCCGCTCGATACGCCACGGTCTATTGCGTTTCGAGCCGTATCGTATCGATAATATTTGCCACTGTCGCCGGCGAATGCACCCGATGCGGGTAAACACGAGGATGCCGGCGACGCAACCGAGGCAACGGGACATGCACAGCGAAATAGAACTCAAGGCGGTGACCGACTTCCCGCTCGCGCATCCGCGCGCGCCGTACTTCGAGGCCTTCGCGCGCCGCTTCGCGCTGCTTGGCGGAGGCCGTGCGCGCATCCACCTCGAGTCCGACCCGCGCCATGCCGAGGCTGCGGGCCTGCAGCGCGTGCGCGAGGGCGAGGCCGACCTGGCCTGGGTCAGCGTGGCCTACATGGAGCAGCTCGCGCCCGCGCTCGGCGCGGCCACCTTGCCCTTCGTTCTCACCGACAGCGCGATGGCGCGGCCCGGTGCGCTCGCGCGCGCGATGGCGGTGTTCAACCGCGTGCTGGCGCCGCAGGGCCTCGCGCTGCATGCGGTGATGCGTGGTGCCGAACAACTGATGGTGTTCCGCACGCCGCCCGATGCGCGCGGCGCGCGCGAGGCCGACCTGCAGTCGCTGCGGTTGCGCGTGACCGGCCCTGGGCATCTCGGCGAACTGGTGCAGGCGCTGAATGGCGAACCGGTGCCGATGCCGATCCACCGCGTCGGTGCGGCACTGCGCGCCGGCGAGATCGATGGCCTGATGTCCTCGCCCGGCGTCTGGCTCACCGTCGCGGCGCAGCAGGCGCCGGTCGCCTGGCGCGTCGAGGAGATGAGCCTGCTGACCTACTGGTTGGTCGGCCGGGCCCAAACGCCGGGTCGGTCCGAAGTCCGCGCGTGGCTGCAAGGCGCCGCCGACGAAGCGGTGAACGCGCAATGGAATGCGTTGCGACAGGACGACGAACGCGTGCTCGCCGACCTGGCCGCGCGTGGCCTCGTGCTGCGCACGATCGCCGACACCGCGGCCTGGCGCGAGCGGCTGGCGCCGATGGCGCGGCGCTTCGAGCGCGCGCACCCGGGCGTGATCGCCAGCCTGCTCGAGTGACGTTGAACGTCGCGCGTCGTCAGAACGCGTGCCGGATGCCGAAGTCGTAGCCGCGCGAGGACCGCGGCTGGTAGTTCGCGTTGTTGATGAAGGCCGGTCCGTTCACGACCAGGGCCGCGCCATTGCGGTTGTTGACCTGCGCGACGGTCGCATAGAGCGCCGTGCGCTTCGACAGGTTGTGCACATAGCCCAGCGCGATCTTGTGGGCACGCGGCTGCGGCTGCGCAAGACCGGGGGCCGTGCCGAGGTCGTATTTCACCGCCGAGTAGCCCGCGCGGATCAGCCCGGGCCCGATCGGCGCGGTCAGGCCGAGCGAGTAGCCCTGGACCTCGACATCGGGGCGCCGCGTCGCGAGTGGCGTGAAGTCTTCATGCGAGCGTACCGACGTGGAGCGCGAGTATTCGGCGAAGAGCTTCACCGGCCCGAAGTCATACGACGCACCCGCATTGAGGTTGCGCACCCTGTCCGTGGTGCCCGCGTAGTAGCTGTCGCCCGTGACGAAGGAAGCGGCCGAGATCGCCACATCGAGCGGTCCCGAGGCATAGCCGAGCCGCCCGGCCACGTAGCTGCCCGCGCGCACCGACGCCACCGCGCCCGAGTTGACCGCGCCGTTGGCAGCGAGGCCCGGCGGCGTGGTGCCGCCCGGCGAGAACTTGTCGCGCTCGTGGAAGGCGTACTGGAACTGGCCGTAGACGCCGCCCAGCGTCGGCGGCAGGAAGTACGAGATCGAGTTGCCGATGCGCGTGTAGTTCGCGTTGGCGCCGAAGCCACCCGCGGCGCCCGAGGGCTCGAAGATGTTCGCGGTGTAGATCAGGGTCGTGCCCACGCCGTTGACGCCGAAGGGGTCGAAGGCCGAGTCGTTCCAGAAGGTGGTGGTGTAGTCGCGGCCGATGCGCACCTCGCCGAAGGCACCCGACAGGCTCACGGTCGCGCGCCGCGCGAACGAGGCGATGCCCTGCTGCCCGTCGTCGTTGGTCACCGGCGCTTCGAGCCAGAAACCCGCGGCCAGACCGCCGCCCAGGTCCTCGGTGCCGCGAAAGCCGATGCGGCTGCCGTTGTAGCCCGAGTTGCGAAGTTCGGTGCGGCTCACGCCGACACGATCGGGCCGCAGCGCGAGCGCGGCCAGCGTCGGCGAGCGCGCATCGGAGCGGCTGCTGTAGCCGCTGAGCGTGGCGTCGATCACGCCGAAGACGGTGACGCTGGATTGCGCGAACGCGCCGCCGCAAGGCGCGGCCAACACGGCGAGGAAGGGAAGGTGGGCGCGAAGGGTTCTTTTCATGTCTCGGATTTCCTGGTTGATGGTGCGGAGCTGAAGGCCGTTGCGACGAGGCGCGAGGCCGTCGAGGCCTGTCGGGGCAAGCTCCATGCCACGCGGGCTTCGCCGCATCGACGCCAAGGGCGGCACCCCGCGCCGCGGCGCGCGCACTGTCGGTGGCGAAGACAGGCGAGCGGCGATCTGTCCGGCCTGAATGCAGTGGCGCGCAACGAAGCGCGTGCGTCGTGGTGATTCGAGACCCTGCGTCTCGGTGAAAGCCGCCGTCCTCTCCGAGGAGAGCGCCTGCCCTCCGGCCTCTCGTGGCGCGCATGCCTCGCTTGTGGCACGGCGATTGCGGAGACAGCGTACGCAACCCATCGGAGACAGATCAATGGCCTTTGAAGAAATCACCTACGCGGAGGACGGCCCCGTCGGCACGCTCACGCTCAATCGCCCGCACGACGGGAACATGTTCACCGAGCGCATGTGCCACGAGATCCGCGACTGCATCAACCAGGTCCGGCGCGAGACGCGCACGCGCGTGCTGGTGATCACCGGCGCGGGCGAGCGCTTCTTCTGCCTCGGTGGCCGCAAGGACGGCATGGAGGACACGCTGCTCTATGCCGGCGTGCTGCCCACGCTCGAGATGTACGAGAGCATCGACCGCCTGCAGAAGCCCGTGATCGCCTCGGTCAACGGCCTGGCCGTGGGCGGCGGCAACGTGCTGCAGATGGTATGCGACGTCACCATCGCCAAGGCCAGCGCGGTGTTCCGCCAGGTCGGCCCGATGGTCGGCAGCTTCGATGCGGGCTATGGCACCTGGTACCTCGAGGACCTGGTCGGGAAGAAGCGCGCCAAGGAGATCTGGTACAGCAATCCGAAGATCCCGGCCGCCGAGGCGCAGGCCATGGGCCTGATCAACCGCGTGGTGCCCGACGACACGCTGCAGCAGGCCACGCGCGAGTTCGCGCTCGAGATCGCCGAGCGCGGTGCCTTCGCGCTGGCCTCGATCAAGGCGGCGTTCAATGCGCGCCACGGCGGCGTCGGCGGCCTCTCGCGCATGGCGCACGACCTGCTGCTGCGCGGCTACCTCAACACCGACGAACATGCCGAGCTGGCCGACGCCTTCGCCGCGCGGCGCAAGCCCGATGGCTCCAGGTTCGGCCACTGACACGCGCGTGGAGCCCAACGTGACCCAGATCCTCACGCTGCACGACCCCGAGACGGCACGCGGCCACTACCTGTCGGGCGTGTGGCAGTCCGACACCCTCTACGGCCTGCTGCGGCGGCATGCCGAGCTGCGCGGCACCGCGCTCGCCGTGCGCGACCTGCACCATCGCTTGAGCTGGAAGGCGCTGCACGAGTGGGTCGACGTGCTCGCCGACGAACTCGACCGCGCCGGCCTGCGCGCCGGTGACCGCGTCTCGGTGTGGATGCCCAGCCGCGTCGAGGCCGTGGTGGTTTTTCTCGCCTGCTCGCGCAACGGCTATGTGTGCAATCCCTCGCTGCACCAGAACTACACGCTCGACGAGGTCGTCGGCCTATTGGAACGCATCGGCTGCGCGGCCTTCTTCACGCAGGCGGGATACGGTGCCGACGCGGCGCGGCACGACGT
>NZ_JBZAYE010000021.1:0-29330 GCF_058244205.1 Variovorax sp. 20P10.2.4 | reverse complement strand
GGCATTGCGGTCGGCCGGTCAATGGGTCAATCAGCAGGATCGTGGCCTGGTGGGGCTCGCCGCCGCGCGCGCGGTTGGCCGGCCAGAAGCCCGCGGCCTTGAAGCCGAGCAGCCCCTGCGCGGGCACGTCGCCCGACTTGATGCCGAACACGCCGCCGGTGGCCAGCGGCTCGCGCAGCAACGGAAACACCCGGCCTTCGCGCGCGCTGTGCAGCACGAAGGCCTCGCGCACGGCCTCGAGCACGTCCTTGGGAGCGAGCAGGGCGTCGACCTGGTGCTGGTCGAGCAGCAGCAGCGAGGCGTCGGCGGGCGACGATGGGACTTCATTCATCTGGAAATATTATCCAATTCCAGACGAAAAGTAAAATGCAAGAAAGGCGGCCGGCCGCCGCGGGCTTCAGCGTCCGGTCTGCACCTTGATGCGGATGCTGCGCACCTCCCAGCCACGGTTGCGCAGCCGGGTTACCAGCATCGGCGCCAGCTGGCGCAGTTTGGCGGCCGCGGCGCTGCCCTTGACCAGCAGGCACCATTCGTCGCCCTCGGCCGGGCCGGCCTGGATGGCGGGGCGCATCAGCGGCGGGATCAGTTCCTCGACCGCGCGCAGCCGGTCGCCGGCGTCGCGCGCGCGGGCGATCAGGCTCGCCAACGTGGGCGAATCCTCGGCCGCCTGCTGCAGCGTGAACGGGGGCGTGGAACGGCGATTCATTCGTAATTCTGAGGGTGAAACAAGACAGCTAAAATGCCCGGTTTGCCGGCGGTCCCGCCGGGAAAATCGTTCAAATCCGATAACCCGACTACCGATAACCGGCACGGGCTTCCGACTTTCGAAGGCTTGCTTTTGAAAGAGGTGCGCCCAACTGCTCTCACCATATCTTAGGGAATCCGGTCGCAGTGCCTGTCGTGTCAGGTGCCCGCCCACCTCCACCCATGGCCACCAACTTCCTGACCCAGATCTTCGGCAGTCGCAACGACCGGCTACTCAAGCAGTACCGCAAGACGGTCGCGCGCATCAACGCGCTCGAACCCGAATTCGAAAAACTGAGCGACGACGCGCTGCGCGCCAAGACCCAGGAATTCAAGGACCGCATCGCCAAGGGCGAGAGCCTCGACGACCTGCTGCCCGAAGCCTTCGCCACCGTGCGCGAGGGCTCCAAGCGCGTGATGAAGATGCGCCACTTCGACGTCCAGCTGCTCGGCGGCATGGCGCTGCACAACGGCAAGATCTCCGAAATGCGCACCGGCGAAGGCAAGACGCTGACCGCCACGCTGCCGGTGTACCTGAACGCGCTGTCCGGCAAGGGCGTGCACGTGGTGACGGTCAACGACTACCTGGCCAACCGCGACGCGACCTGGATGGGCCGGCTCTACAACTTCCTCGGCCTGTCGGTGGGCATCAACCTGCCGCAGATGCCGCGCGAGGAGAAGCAGGCCGCCTACGGCAGCGACATCACCTACGGCACCAACAACGAGTACGGCTTCGACTACCTGCGCGACAACATGGTCTACGAGCCCGGCGATCGGGTTCAGCGCAAGCTGAACTACGCGATCGTCGACGAGGTGGACTCGATCCTGATCGACGAGGCCCGCACGCCGCTGATCATCAGCGGCCAGGCCGAGGACCACACCGACCTGTACCTCGCCATCAACAAGGTGGTGCCGCTGCTCAAGAAGCAGGAAGGCGAAGCCGACCCGCGCACCGGCGAGGGCGTCACGGTGCCCGGCGACTTCACGGTCGACGAGAAGACGCACCAGGTGTTCCTGACCGAGGACGGCCACGAGAACGCCGAGCGCATCCTCGGCGAATTCAAGCTGCTGCCCGAGGGCGCCTCGCTCTACGACCCGGCCAACATCACGCTGATGCACCACCTGAACGCGGCGCTGCGCGCCCGTCACCTCTACCACCGCGACCAGCACTACGTGGTGCAGCAGGGCGAGGTGGTGATCGTCGACGAGTTCACCGGCCGCCTGATGACCGGGCGCCGCTGGAGCGACGGCCTGCACCAGGCCGTGGAAGCCAAGGAAGGCGTGGAGATCCAGGCCGAGAACCAGACCCTGGCCTCGATCACCTTCCAGAACTACTTCCGCCTGTACGGCAAGCTCGCCGGCATGACCGGCACGGCCGACACCGAGGCCTACGAATTCCAGGAGATTTACGGCCTGGAAACCATGATCATCCCGCCGAACCGCGTGAGCAAGCGCGACGACCAGCTCGACCGCGTCTACAAGACCACGCGCGAGAAGTACGAGGCGGCGATCCAGGACATCCGCGAGTGCTACGAGCGCGGCCAACCGGTGCTGGTGGGCACCTCCTCGATCGAGAACTCCGAGATCATCGACGGCCTGCTCACGCAGGCGGGCCTGCCGCACCAGGTGCTCAACGCCAAGCAGCATGCGCGCGAGGCCGACATCGTGGCGCAGGCCGGTCGCACCAAGATGATCACGATCGCGACCAACATGGCCGGTCGCGGTACCGACATCGTGCTGGGCGGCAACATCGAGAAGATGATCGAGGCGGTCGAGGCCGACGAGGGCCGCGACGAGGCCGCGAAGAAGGCCGACATCGAGCACATCCGCGCCGAGTGGAACAACGACCACGAGTTCGTGAAGTCGCTCGGCGGCCTGCGCATCATCGCCACCGAGCGCCACGAGTCGCGCCGCATCGACAACCAGCTGCGCGGGCGTTCGGGCCGCCAGGGCGACCCGGGCTCCTCGCGCTTCTACCTGAGCCTGGACGACCCGCTGATGCGCATCTTCGCGGGCGACCGCGTGAAGGCGATCATGGACCGCCTGAAGATGCCCGACGGCGAAGCCATCGAGGCCGGCATCGTCACGCGCAGCATCGAGAGCGCGCAGCGCAAGGTCGAGGCGCGCAACTTCGACATCCGCAAGCAGCTGCTCGAGTACGACGACGTGTCGAACGACCAGCGCAAGGTGATCTACCAGCAGCGCAACGACATCCTCGACGCCGGCGATCTCGGCGCCCAGATCGCGGCGCTGCGCGAAGGCTGCTTCATCGACCTGGTGCGCCAGTACGTGCCGGCCGAGTCGGTGGAAGAGCAGTGGAACATCCCGGCGCTCGAGCAGGCCCTGTTCAACGAGTGGGGCATCGACATGCCGCTCGCGAAGATCGTCGAGGGCTCCGAAGCCATCTCCGACGAGGACATCGTCGAGAAGGTGGTGCAGGCCGCCAACGAGACCTTCGACGCCAAGGTCGCGCTGATCGGCCCCGAGAACTTCACGCAGTTCGAGCGCATGGTGCTGCTGCAGAGCATCGACACCCACTGGCGCGAACACCTGGCCTCGCTCGACTACCTGCGCCAGGGCATCCACCTGCGCGGCTACGCGCAGAAGCAGCCCAAGCAGGAATACAAGCGCGAGGCCTTCGAGCTGTTCGGCCAGTTGCTCGACTCGGTCAAGAACGAAGTCACGCGCCAGCTCATGACGGTGCGCGTGCAGTCGAGCGAGCAGCTCGACCAGGCGGCCGAGGCGATGGAGAACCGCGGCGAGAACGTCTCGAACATCACCTATTCGGCACCCACCGAGACCGGCGAGGTCGAGGTGCGCGTCGACGAGGAAAGCCAGCGCCGCATCGCGGCCGCGGGCCTGGGCACGCTGAGCGCCGAGGCGGCCGCCTTCGCGCGCGTCGGCCGCAACGACCCGTGCCCCTGCGGCAGTGGCAAGAAATATAAACATTGCCACGGCAAACTCAGCTGACCCGCAACTCCGAAGAGATACCGCCATGCCCGTGAACCTGTCCGCTCCCGATCCCGCCGCCTTGTTCGCGGTCCCCGGCATCCGCATCGGCGTGGCCGAAGCGGGCGTGCGCAAGGCCAACCGCAAGGACCTGACGGTCGTGCTGATCGACGAAGGCGCCGCGGTCGGCGGCGTGTTCACGCAGAACCGCTTCTGCGCCGCGCCGGTGCAGGTCTGCCGCGACCACCTCGCGGCCGGCCACGGCATCCGCGCGATGCTGATCAACACCGGCAATGCCAACGCCGGCACCGGCGAGGACGGCCTGGCGCGCACCCGCGCCACCTGCATCGCGCTGGCGCGCCAGCTCGACCTGGCGCCCGAGCAGATCCTGCCGTTCTCGACCGGCGTGATCATGGAGCCGCTGCCGATCGACCGCATCGAGGCCGGCCTGCCCGCCGCGCTGGCCGATGCCGCCGATAACCACTGGGCCCGTGCCGCCGAAGGCATCATGACCACCGACACCGTGCCCAAGGCCTTCAGCCGCCAGGTGCAGATCGGCGGCGCCACGGTCAGCGTCACCGGCATCAGCAAGGGCGCCGGCATGATCCGCCCGAACATGGCGACCATGCTGGGCTTCATGGCCACCGACGCGAAGATCGACCCGGCGCTGATCCAGCCGCTGGCCAGGCAGCTGGCCGACGCTTCGTTCAACCGCGTGACCATCGACGGCGACACCTCGACCAACGACTCCTTCGTGGTCATCGCCACGCAGAAGGCCGCGCACGCGACCATCACCTCGCTCGATTCGGCCGAGGGCCAGGCGCTCGTGGCCGCGATGCAGGACGTGGCGCGCCTGCTGGCGCAGGCGATCGTGCGCGACGGCGAAGGCGCGACCAAGTTCATCGCGGTGCAGATCGACGGCGGCCGCGACGCCGCCGAATGCCGCCAGGTGGCCTATGCGATCGCGCATTCGCCGCTGGTCAAGACCGCCTTCTACGCCAGCGACCCGAACCTCGGCCGCATCCTCGCGGCCGTGGGCTACGCGGGCATCGCCGACCTCGACCAGACCGGCATCGACCTGTTCCTCGACGACGTGCACGTGGCGGTCAAGGGCGGCCGCAACCCGGCCTACCGCGAGGAGGACGGCCAGCGCGTGATGAAGCAGAGCGAGATCACGGTGCGCGTGAACCTCGGCCGCGGCAATGCCAGCGAAACCGTCTGGACCTGCGACTTCAGCCACGACTACGTGTCGATCAACGCCGACTACAGATCCTGATTTTTCGATGAACGAGCAGTTCCAGAGACTGATCGAGCGCGCCGAGCAGCTCATCAACCGCATCGAATCGATCCTGCCCCAGCCGCTGGCCGAGCCGGCCGACTGGAATGCCTCGATCGCCTGGCGCTACCGCCGCCGCAGCTCGGGCCATGGCGTGCTCGAGCCGGTGAAGCACGTGGCCGCGATGGCGCTCGACTCGCTCAAGGAAATCGACGTCCAGAAGGAAAAGATCGAGCGCAACACGCGCCAGTTCGTCGAGGGCAAGCCGGCCAACAACGTGCTGCTGACGGGCGCGCGCGGCACCGGCAAGTCCTCGCTGATCCGCGCCTGCCTGCAGGCCTATGCGCCGCAGGGCCTGCGCCTGATCGAGGTCGACAAGGCCGAGCTCACCGACCTGCCCGACATCGTCGAGGTGGTGTCGCAGCGGCCCGAAAAATTCATCGTCTTCAGCGACGACCTGAGCTTCGACGAGGGCGAGCCTGGCTACAAGGCGCTCAAGTCGATCCTCGACGGCTCGATCGCCGCGGCCACGCCCAATGTGCTGATCTACGCGACCAGCAACCGGCGCCACCTGCTGCCCGAGTACATGAAGGACAACCTCAGCTACACCCACACCGAAGATGGCGAGGTCCATCCGGGCGAGGTGATCGAGGAGAAGATCTCGCTGTCGGAGCGCTTCGGCCTCTGGGTCAGCTTCTACCCGTTCAGCCAGAACGAGTACCTCGCGATCGTGGCCCAGTGGCTGTCCTCGTTCGGCGTCGATGCCGCCGCGATCGAGGCCGCGCGGCCCGAGGCGCTGGTCTGGGCGCTCGAGCGCGGCTCGCGCAGCGGCCGCGTGGCCTACCAGTTCGCGCGCGACTACGCGGGGCGGGCCACGGCATGAGCGCGGCGCCAGGTGAGCGCAAGCACACCGAGGTCGCGGTCGGCGTGCTGATCCGCACGGCCGACGATGCGCTGTTGCTGTCGACCCGCCCGCCCGGCAAGCCCTATGCGGGCTACTGGGAGTTTCCGGGCGGCAAGATCGAGGCCGGCGAGACGGTCGAGGAGGCGCTGCGGCGCGAGCTGCAGGAAGAACTCGGCATCACCATCGACGGCGCCACGGTCTGGAAAGTGACCGAGCACGACTACCCGCATGCGCTGGTGCGCCTGCACTGGTGCAAGGTCACGGCCTGGCACGGCGACTTCGAGATGCGCGAAGGCCAGCAGATGGCCTGGCAGCACCTGCCGCTGGACGTGGCGCCCGTGCTGCCGGGCGCGCTGCCGGTGCTCGAATGGCTGGTGCAGGAGCGCGGCCTGCCCGCGTCGGCGGCCCAGGCCGTATCGACCCTGGCCTGAGCGCCGCGGCGTGGCGATGCCTGCGCCGCTGACTGGGTCCCGGCGCCGCGCGCCGCGGGCCTGAGCGAAGAACGAACAAGAGACGGATGCATCCCAAGTACCGCCCCGACATCGATGGCCTGCGCGCCGTGGCCGTGGCCTCGGTGGTGGCGTACCACGCCTTCCCGAAGGCGCTGCCCGGTGGCTTCGTGGGGGTGGACATCTTCTTCGTGATCTCGGGCTTCCTGATCACGACGATCATTCTTCAGAGCCAGGCGGCGGGCGACTTCAGCTACCGCGACTTCTACGCACGGCGCGTGCGGCGCATCTTCCCGGCGCTGATGCTGGTGTTGGCGGCGACCCTGGCCTTTGGCTGGTACGTGCTGCTGAACCGGGAGTTCGTGGAGCTGGGCAAGCAAGCCGCGGGTGGGGCGGCCTTCATCGCGAACTTCGTGTTCTGGGGCGAGGCGGGCTACTTCGACACGGCGGCGGAGACCAAGCCGCTGCTGCACCTGTGGTCGCTGGGGATCGAGGAGCAGTTCTACATCTTCTGGCCGCCGCTGCTGGCGCTGGCGTGGCGCCGGCGCTGGTCCATGTTGCGCGTGCTGTGGGCGCTGGCGGTGGTGTCGTTCCTGATCAATGTGCTGACGATCCATCCGTTTCGCACGGCGGCGTTCTACTCGCCGCTGTCGCGCTTCTGGGAGTTGATGGCGGGCGGGATCCTGGCGTGCATGCGGTTGAGGGATGCCGGGGCGACGAGGCCCGCGTGGCGCAGCCATGTGCAGTCGGTGCTGGGCGTGGGGCTGATCGTGCTGGGGCTGGTGATGATCCGGGCCGACAAGGCGTTCCCGGGCTGGTGGGCGCTGCTGCCGGTGCTGGGTGCGGCGAGCTGCATCGCGGCGGGGCCGCAGGGGGTGCTGAACCGCTACCTGCTGTCGAACCCGCTGATGGTGGGCATCGGGCTGATCAGCTATCCGTTGTACCTGTGGCATTGGCCGCTCTTGTCCTATGCGCGCATCGTGCAGGGCGCGGCGCCATCGGCGGCCGTGAGCGCCGCGATGGTCTCGGCCAGCGTGGTGCTGGCCTGGCTCACCTACCGTACGGTGGAGTGCGCCGTCCGGACGCGCACGCAGCCCGCCACGCTGCGCGTGCTGGGCGGCAGCGCCGTTGCGGTGCTTGCCGTGGCGGTCGCGGTGCAACTGGGCCTGCCCGCGCCGCGGCACGACGACCCGATGCTGCAGACGCTGAGCAACGCGTCCTCCGACGGCGAGTACTACGAAGGCCTCGCGTCGGAGACGCTCGACGGCCACTTCGTGCGCCGCATCGGCGAGGGCACGCGCAAGGTGCTGGTGATCGGCGACAGTCATATCTCGCAGTACGCGCCGCGCGCGCGCGCGCTGGCACGCAGCGCGCCCGATGCGATGTCGACCACCTACTTCTTCGAATACCCGGCCTGCGCGCCGGTGCCGGGCATGGTGGTGGCGATCAATCCAGGCTGCGCGCCGCGGCGCGAGCAGATGCTCAAGTCCGCCTTCGATCCGAAGATCGACGCCGTGATGGTCGGCGCCTGCTGGAACTGCTACTTCACCGGCAACTTCTACATGCCCTATGTGTTCCAGGACGGCGCCTCGGCGCTGCCGATCAACGACGGCGGCCCCGGCATCGAGCCGGCACTCGCGTCGCTGCAGAAGCTGCTGGGCGAACTCGCGCGCCACAAGAAGGTCTACCTGCTGCTGGACAACCCGATGGGCAGCGATTTCGAACCGGGCCGCATGATCGCGGGCAGCCGTCTCGGCACGATGACCGTGCTCGCGACGGCAGGCAGCGCGGTGCTGCCGTCCGCGCAGGAGCGCTTGAACGACCGGCTGCGCGCGATCGCGCTGGCCGCCGGTGCCGAGCCGATCGACGCGGTCGGACAGCTGTGCCGGGAAGGCCGGTGCCTGCGCACCATGCCCGATGGCGCACCGGCCTATCTCGACAGCAACCATCTGCGTCCGGCCTACATCCGTGACCATGCGCGCTACGTCGATCCCGTGTTCCTCGCACCCGCCGCGCCATCGCGCGCCGGCAACTGAAAGAACGGCCCGGAGGGGCACCGATGCATCCCAAGTACCGCCCCGACATCGATGGCCTGCGCGCCGTGGCCGTGGCCTCGGTGGTGGCGTATCACGCCTTTCCGAAGGCGCTGCCCGGTGGCTTCGTGGGGGTGGACATCTTCTTCGTGATCTCGGGCTTCCTGATCACGACGATCATTCTTCAGAGCCAGGCGGCGGGCGACTTCAGCTACCGCGACTTCTACGCACGGCGCGTGCGGCGCATCTTCCCGGCGCTGATGCTGGTGTTGGCGGCGACCCTGGCCTTTGGCTGGTACGTGCTGCTGAACCGGGAGTTCGTGGAGCTGGGCAAGCAAGCCGCGGGTGGGGCGGCCTTCATCGCGAACTTCGTGTTCTGGGGCGAGGCGGGCTACTTCGACACGGCGGCGGAGACCAAGCCGCTGCTGCACCTGTGGTCGCTGGGGATCGAGGAGCAGTTCTACATCTTCTGGCCGCCGCTGCTGGCGCTGGCGTGGCGCCGGCGCTGGTCCATGTTGCGCGTGCTGTGGGCGCTGGCGGTGGTGTCGTTCCTGATCAATGTGCTGACGATCCATCCGTTTCGCACGGCGGCGTTCTACTCGCCGCTGTCGCGCTTCTGGGAGTTGATGGCGGGCGGGATCCTGGCGTGCATGCGGTTGCGCGATGCTGGAACCGTGAAGCCAGCGTGGCGCAGCCATGTGCAGTCGGTGCTGGGCGTGGGGCTGATCGTGCTGGGGCTGGTGATGATCCGGGCCGACAAGGCGTTTCCGGGCTGGTGGGCGCTGCTGCCGGTGCTGGGCGCGGCGAGCTGCATCGCGGCGGGGCCGCAGGGGGTACTGAACCGCTACCTGCTGTCGAACCCGTTGATGGTGGGCATCGGGTTGATCAGCTATCCGTTGTACCTGTGGCATTGGCCGCTGCTGGTGTACCCGCGCATCCTCAATGGCGGCTGGGAGCCCTCGGCGGGCGTGCGCGCCGGCGCGGTGGTCGCGGCGGTGCTGCTGGCCTGGCTGACCTACCGCTTTCTCGAACGCTTCACGCGCACCCGCGCGGGGGCGCCGCTGCTGCGCGGCCTGGTCGGCATCGGCTGCGCGATCGTGCTGGCCGGCGTGATGGTGGTGGCCGGCCTGCCGGCGCGCAACGGCGGCGAGATGCTGCAGAAGGTGACCGACGCGACCGTGGACGACGGCTACTACGACGGCTTCACGCCCGAGAAGGTGGGCCCGCATTTGGTCTACCGAGTCGGCCGCGGCGAGCGCAAGGTGCTGCTGATCGGCGACAGCCACATGCAGCAGTACGGGCCGCGCGCCAAGGCGCTCGAGCGTCTCGCGCCCGAGCGCATGGCGACCGCCTACTTCTACACCTGGGGCGCCTGCGCGCCGATTCCCGGCATGTTCGCCGAGGGCAACCCGGCCTGCGGCGAACAGCGCGACGGCATGCTGCAGCTCGCACGCGCGCCGCAGATCGACACCGTGGTGTTCGGCGGCTGCTGGAACTGCTACTTCAGCGGCGACTTCCCGCTGGCCTACGAGTACCGCGAGGGCCGCGCGGTCTACCCGGTGAACAACGGCGGGCCCGGCATCGCGCCGGCGCTCTCGATGCTGGGCCACACCATGGCCGAACTCGTGAAGCAGAACAAGAAGGTCTACCTGCTGCTCGACAACCCGAGCGGCATGGACTTCCAGCCGCAGCGCATGATCGCGGGCAGCCGGCTCGGCACGATGACGGTGGTGCTCGATTCGCCGACGGCCCCGCTGCCCGCGGCACAGGCCGAGCTCAACGCACGGCTGCGGCAGATCGCGCTGGACAGCGGTGCACAGGTGGTCGAGCCGATGGCCTCGCTGTGCAAGGACGGCCAGTGCCTGCGCGTGACGGCCGACGGCAAGCCGGTCTACAAGGATGGCGAGCATCTGCGGCCCGTGTACACGCGAGCGCACGCGGACTATGTCGACAGGATCTTTCTCGGAGAGGCGGCGCCGGCCGCCGCGGGCGGCAAGTAAGTCGGCCCACGGATTTCCGCGGGCCGATGTCTACTGCTGCGCCTTCGGATCGCCGAAGGGCTCGTCGTCGGGCGGCGCTTCGGCCGGCATCCTGAACTCCTCGCTGGCCCAGGCACCGAGGTCGATGCCCTTGCAGCGCGCGCTGCAGAACGGACGGTAGGGGTTGCGTTCCGAATAGACGCTGTCGCCGCCGCAGCTCGGGCAGCGGACGATGCGTTCGCCCTCGCGGGGCTCGATGCGCTCTTCGCCGGTCATGCGCACAAGGTGAGTTCGAAGGGGGTGTCGTCGCTGCTCTGGTGGAGGCGGTCGTCGCTCTCGTGGCGCATGAGCCGCACCGAGACCATGAGCCGGTTGCCGCTGATCTCGGGGATCAAGCCGAGCTTGGGATCGATGCGCAGGCGCAGCAGCTGGAAGCTGCGTCCCTGCGGCAGGTTCTGCTGGAACTGCCCGTTGGTGGCGATGACCTTGTAGGGCACGTCGGCGTCGCGCAGCAGCTTGAGCAGCAGGTAGATCGATTCGGCCAGCGGCGCCAGCGTGCCCGACCAGCGCTCGAGGTCGGCGCGGCGGCTCTGGGTGCTGCGGTGCTGCCAGGCGTAGTAGGCGGGCAGGTCGAATTCGCAGGTGCCGCCCGGAATGCTCGCGCGGCTGCGGATGCTCATGAGCCACTCGTTCTCGGTCAGCGACTGGCCGGCCTTGCCCGCGATGCCGTTGAGCGTGTTGAAGTTGCGCTCGAGCTGCGCCACCACCTGGTCGAGCGCGGCCTCGGAGATGTTCGGATTGCCGCGGTAGGCGTTGAAGGCGGACTTGTGCTTCTCGAGGTCGCGCATGACGTCGGCCTTGAGGTCCGCGCGCGCGGCCACGTCCATGATCTCGAAGATGGTGACGAGCGCGAAGTGGTGGGACAGGGGCGACTCGGCAGGCACCAGCTCGCCGAGGCGGCGAAACAGGTGCTCCAGTCGCAGATAGGTCCGGATGCGCTCGTTGAAGGGGTACTCGTAGAGGATCACGCGGGCTCGGTCTCCTGACGAGGCGATGATAGCCTCATGGCGTGCGTGACGGGGGCTCGGGCACGATCTTGCGCACCTCGCCGAGCATCAGCTCGCCGAGCGCGAGCTGGCCGTGCATCGACAGATGGGTGTCGTTGGGGAAGTAGAAGTCGCGGATCCGGGTCTTCTTTTCCTGCGTGAAGGCGAACAGGTCGGGGCCCAGGCCTGAGGTCTTGAAGGCCTCGACGAAGGCCTTCGAGTGCGAGGGATCGATGTAGGTGGTGGTCTTGTTGGGGATCACCATCCAGAGCATCGGGAACGCGGTCTGCGACTTGGTGAAGGCCTGCATCGCGGCCACGTCCGCGGCCGGCAGCTCGCCGTTCTCGTCGTCCTCGCCGAAGAACAGGGCCTTGTTGCACAGGCGGTGACTGAACATTTCGCAACCATTGACCACCGTGCGGGCCTTGGTGCGGTCGGTGGAGACGGTGTCGGCCGTGGTCGCCTTGGCGGCACGCGTGTACTTGAGCGTGTCCAGGCCCGAGGTGAGCTTGGCACCCCAGTTGAGCGCGAAGCCGGGCACGTGCTCGAGCGGCACCGCGAAGGGCTCGGTGCGCGCGGCGAAGGGCCGCTTCATCGTCTCGCAGCTGCGCGTGTAGCGCATGCGCTCCTGCAGGATGCGCTCCACGCTCTCGACGATCACGAGCTTGCCCTTGAAGCCGGCGCGCGCGAGCCAGGCGTCGAAGTCGCCGCACAGGCGCTCGTCGAACTGCCCCCAGAAAGCCGTGGTGACCTTGTAGCCGGCCTTGACCAGCACCGACTGCCAGCGGTGCGTCATCGAGAAGCTGTCGCCGATCACGACGATGTCGGCCTGGTCGAGCGGCACGGCATGCAGGTACTCGGGCGCGACCTTCGGCGGCTCCTGGGTCCAGCCGAACTCGCGGTCGGACATCAGGCCGATGCGGCTCAGGTCGCCGTAGGGAATGGGCGTCGCGAGCGTGAGCACCAGCAGCGACGAGATGACGAGGAATCCGGCCACGAAGATCCGCAGCCACAGTTTTGCGGGCGTCATGTCAGAACTGGAAGTAGAGGAACGGGCTGTAGGTACCGAGCTTCGAGATGCAGATGCCGAGCAGCGTCACGGTGAAGAGCGCCATCGCGGCCGTGAACAGCTTGTTGAGCGCCGGCCGGCCGGCCAGCGCCGCGGCCTGCGGCACCCAGCGCTGCAGCGTGATGGTGGGCGGCAGCGCGAGGCAGATGATGATCGCCACCAGCATGGTCTGGAAGAACTCGGGCTTGCGGTAGGGCACTGCGAGGAATTCGCGGAAAGCGGTGCCGGGCACGCCGTGCAGGCCCAGCATGCCGCGGTAGATGTCCATGGCGGCGTGCAGGCTCTCGGCGCGGAACATCACCCAGGCGATCATCACGCACAGGAAGGTCAGGAACCAGCCGAAGACGCGGCCGGCGATGCTCGGCGGGCCCTTGCGGCGGAAGGTGGTGGTCCAGATGTGGTTGATCATCAGGAAGATGCCGTGCAGCGCGCCCCAGATCACGAAGGTCCAGGCCGCGCCATGCCACAGGCCGCCGAGTACCATCGTGAGGAACAGGTTCACGTGGCGACGCTTCGGGCCCTTGCGGTTGCCGCCCAGCGGGATGTAGAGGTAGTCGCGCAGGAAGGTGGACAGCGAGATGTGCCAGCGGCGCCAGAACTCGATGATGCTGGTCGACTTGTACGGCGAGTTGAAGTTCAGCGGCAGCTGCACGCCCAGGCAAAGCGACAGGCCGACCGCCATGTCGGAGTAGCCCGAGAAGTCGAAATAGATCTGCAGCGTGTAGGCGAGCACGCCGAACCACGCGGTGTAGAGCGTGGGCTCGATGCCGTTGTGCACGCCGTTGAAGACCAGGTCGGCGTACTGGCCCATCGGGTCGGCGATCAGCAGCTTCTTGGCCAGGCCGAAGGTGAAGATGGCCAGCCCGAGCGCGATCTTGTTGGGGTCGGCGCGGTAGGTCGCGGGGTTGGCGAACTGCGGCATCATCTGCGCGTGGTGCAGCACCGGGCCCGCGATCAGGTGCGGGAAGTAGGTGACGAACAGCACGTAGTGGATGAAGCTGCGCTCGTGCACCTTGCCCTGCCAGCAGTCGACCAGGAAGGCGATCTGCGTGAAGGTGTAGAACGAGATGCCGATCGGCAGCACGATGTGCAGCAGCGGGATCGGCGCGAGGCCCGCGGCGCTCAGGCCGTCGTTGACGTTCGAGACGAAGAAGTTGGCGTACTTGAACACCGCCAGCACCACGAGATTGACCGTGAGCGCCGTGATCAGCAAGGTCTTGCGCCGGCGGTCGTCGCGCCCCGGTGCCGGCGTCAGGCGCAGGCCGAACCAGTAGTTGACGCAGATCGAGGCCAGCAGCAGCGGCAGGGCCTGCACGCTCCACCAGCCATAGAAGAACAGCGAGGCCAGCGCAAGAAACCCGGCTGCGGCCCGGATGTTGCGTTTGCCGATCAGGAAGAACCCGAGCAGCACCAGCGGGAAATAGACAAAGATGAAGGAATACGAGTTGAACAGCATCTCGAGAGGAGGCGCTGCTGCGAGCGCCCTTTTGTCGTAATCGTGGTGCAGCCGCCGCTGCGGCTAACCGGTGATTATCGCGTGCTGGCCGAGGCCCACCGTTTCCAGAGACCCCGCACCTGCTCGGCGAGTTCCTCCAGGGTCAGGCTTTCGTTGTCGATGACCGCATCGGCCGCGGCCCGGCGCAGTGCCCGCGGGGCCTGCTGCGCGATCACCGAGCGCACGGCTTCGGGGGCCCAGCCCGAGCGCGCGACGACGCGCCGCAGCTGGGTGGCTTCGGTGGCGTCGACCACCAGCACGCGCTCGACCAGTGCGCGCCAGCGCCCCGATTCGACCAAGAGCGGGACGTCGAAGACGATGGTGGCATCGGGGCCGGCGGCCGCGGCTTCGCGCCGGGTTTCGGCGCCGATCAGGGGATGCAAGATGCCTTCAAGGGCGCGCTTGGCCTCGGGGTCCTGGAACACGAGTTCGCGCATGCGGGCGCGATCGAGGCCGCCATCCGGCCGCAGCACCGCGGCGCCGAAGCGGGCCTCGAGCGCGGGCATCGCGATGCCGCCGGGTTCGGCGATGCGGCGCGCGATGGCATCGGTGTCGACCAGCACCGCGCCCTCGGCGACCAGCAGGCCCGCGACGGTGCTCTTGCCGCTGCCGATGCCGCCGGTGAGGCCGATGCGTCGGATCATGGAAAGCCGCCTGGCCTCAATGGAGCCAGGGGCCGAGCGGGAAGGCGAAGGGCGCCCATTGCTTGACGACACCCGGGCCGATGACGAGGCAGACCAGGCCCGCGCCCGCGAGGAAGGGGCCGAAGGCGATCGGAACGCCCTTGCCCAGCTTGCCGCTGAAGCGCATGCCCAGGCCGAGCACAGCGCCCACGATCGAGGAGATCAGGATGATCGCGATCAGGTAGTCGGCGCCGAGCCATGCACCCAGTGCTGCCAGCAGCTTGAGGTCGCCTTGGCCCATGCCTTCTTCCTTCATGACGAACAGGTAGCCATGGTAGACCAGCCAGAGGCTGAGGTAGCCGAACACCGCGCCCCAGACGGAGAGCTGCAGCGACACTCCCGTCCAGCCCGCGGCCGCGCCGATCAGGCCGAGCCACAGCAGCGGGTAGTTGAGCGAGTCGGGCAGGAACTGGGTGTCGAAGTCGATCAGAAACTGGCAGACCAGCAGCGCGGCGAAGGCGGCCCACAGCGCGCCCGTCGGCGTGAGGCCGAAGCGATGGCCGCAGAGCGCGAACAGCGCGGCGGTGGCCAGTTCGACCAGCGGATAGCGCGGGCTGATCCGGGTCTTGCAGGCGCCGCAACGGCCGCGCAATGCGAGGTAGCTCAGCACCGGGATGTTCTCGTACCAGCGGATCTCGTGGCCGCAACTGCCGCAGCGCGAGCCGGGCCGCATGAGGTCGAAGCGCGGCAGCTTCTCGAGTTCGACCGCGGCCTTGTCGGCTGCAGCTTCGAGGCCGGCCGGGGGCTGCGCCTTGGGGCCGAAGACCAGCGACCAGAGCGAGGGCATGTCCTTGACGCTCATGAGGTTCGCGACCGCGTCGTTCAACCAGTCGCGGTACATCATCACCGGCGTGCGGTAGATCACCACGTTGAGGAAGCTGCCGATCAACAGACCGAGGACGCCGGCGAGCGCGGCGTCGAATCCCTGCGACACCAGCATCAGACGACCTGGCCGAGCTTGAAGATGGGCAGGTACATCGAGACCACGATGCCGCCGATGATCACGCCGAGGAAGACGATGATGATCGGCTCCATCAGGCTCGAGAGGCCGGCGACCATGTCGTCGACCTCGGACTCGTAGAAGTCGGCGGCCTTGCCGAGCATGTGGTCGATGGAACCCGATTCCTCGCCGATGGCGGTCATCTGGATCACCATCGAAGGGAACAGGTTGACGTTGGTCATCGCGTTCGTGAGGCTGGTGCCGGTCGACACCTCCTGCTGGATCTTGGCCGTGGCGTCACCGTAGACGGTGTTGCCCGAAGCGCCGCCGACCGAGTCGAGCGCCTCGACCAGCGGCACGCCCGCGGCGAACATGGTGGCCAGCGTGCGCGTCCAGCGCGCGACGCAGGACTTCTCGATCAGCGCGCCGAAGATCGGCACCCGCAGCAGCAGGCGGTCCATGACCCGCTGCACGCGCTCGTTGCGCTTCCAGGCCTGGAAGAAGAAATAGAGGCCGCCGCCGATCACGCCGAAGATCAGCCACCAGTACGCCACGAAGAATTCGCTGACCGCCATCACGAACAGCGTGGGGGCGGGCAGGTCGGCGCCGAAGGAGCTGAACACTTGCTTGAAGGCCGGGATCACGAAGATCATGATGATGGCCACCACCACGAAGGCCACCACGACCACCGAGGTCGGGTACATCAGCGCCGACTTGATCTTCGACTTGATCGCCTCGGTCTTCTCCATGTAGGTTGCCAGGCGGTCGAGCAGGTCTTCGAGGATACCGGCCGCTTCGCCGGCCTCGACCAGGTTGCAGTAAAGATTGTCGAAGTACTTCGGGAACTTGCGGAAGGCCGACGACAGCGAGGTGCCGGTCTCGACGTCGCTGCGGATCTCGTTGAGCAGCTTGGCGACGCTGGGGTTGGCGTTGCCGCGGCCCACGATATCGAAGGACTGCAGGAGCGGCACGCCGGCCTTCATCATGGTGGCGAGCTGGCGCGTGAAGATCGCGATGTCCTTGGGCTTGATGCTCTTGCCCGAGCGGGTGCGGCGCTTCTTGATCTTGCTGGCGAGCACGCCCTGGCGCCGCAGCGCGGCCTGCACCTGGTTCTCGCCGGCGGCACGCAGCTCACCGCGCACCAGCTTGCCGTTGCGATCCTTGCCTTCCCACTCGAAGACGAATTCCTTGACGTCGCGCCGTTGCCGGCTTGCCGTCGATGCTGCTGTGGCCATTCGGTTCGATCTCCGCTTCCAGTGTGTTCGTTATAGGTTGGTGACCGCCACCACTTCCTCGAGCGAGGTCAGGCCCTGCATCACCTTTCGCAGGCCCGACCGGCGCAGCGAGCGCACGCCTTCGGCTTCCGATTGCTGCGCGATGTCGAGCGCGCTGCCGTCGCGCAGGATGATTTCCTGGATCGCTTCGGAGATCGGCATCACCTGGTAGATGCCCACGCGGCCCTTGTAGCCACCGCTGCAGGCCGCGCAGCCCACGGGCCGGTAGGGCTTCCAGCTGCTGTCGATCTCGTCGTCCTGGAAGCCCGCTTCGAGCAGGGCTTCGCGCGGGATGTCCACGGGCGCGCGGCAGGCCATGCACAGCCGCCGCGCGAGCCGCTGGGCGGTGATCAGGATCACGCTCGACGCGATGTTGAAGGGCGCGATGCCCATGTTGCGCATCCGCGTGAGGGTGGTGGGGGCGTCGTTGGTGTGCAGCGTCGACAGTACCAGGTGGCCCGTCTGGGCGGCCTTGATCGAGATGTCGGCGGTTTCGATGTCGCGGATTTCGCCGACCATGATGATGTCGGGATCCTGACGCAGGAAGGCCCGCAGCGCGGCCGCGAAGGTGAGGCCGGCCTTCTCGTTCACGTTGACCTGGTTGACGCCCGGCAGGTTGATTTCCGACGGGTCTTCGGCGGTCGCGATGTTCACGCCCGGCTGGTTCAGCAGGTTGAGGCAGGTGTAGAGCGACACCGTCTTGCCCGAGCCGGTCGGCCCGGTGACCAGCACCATGCCGTAGGGCCGGCTGATCGCGTGCAGCAGACGTTCCTTCTCGTCGGCGTCGTAGCCCAGCGCATCGATGCCCATGCGCGCGCTGCTGGGGTCGAGGATCCGGACCACGATCTTCTCGCCGAACAGCGTGGGCAGCGTGCTCACGCGGAAGTCGATCACCCGGTCGGGACCGATCTTGAGCTTCATGCGCCCGTCCTGGGGCACGCGCTTCTCGGAGATGTCGAGCCGCGAGATGACCTTGATGCGCGAGGCCAGCTTGTCCTTGATCACGGTGGGCGGGCTGGCCACCTCGCGCAGTTCGCCGTCGACCCGGAAACGCACGCGGTAGTGGTGCTCGTAGGGCTCGAAGTGGATGTCCGACGCGCGCATGCTGACCGCGTCGAGCAGCATCTTGTGAAGGAAGCGCACGACCGGCGCGTCCTCGACCTCGGCGATGGCCTGCTCGTTGGCGTCGCCGGCGGTGTCGGCGCTGACGTCGTCGAACTCGAATTCGGTGCCAACGATGCTGTTGATGGTTTCGGCCGCGCTGGCAGCGGCGGCCTCGACCATGCGCGACAGCTTGTCGTATTCGGCGATGACCCAGTCCACGCCCATCTGGGAGGCGAACTTGATCTTCTCGGCAGCCTGCTGGTCGGACGGATCGGCCGTGGCGACGATCAGGCGGTTGTTGCGCTTGCTGAGGACGACGATGCGGTAGGCCTGGCAGAGCTTGGGATCGAGCAGATCCTTCGGCAGGCGCTGGTGATCGATGGCGTCGAGGTCGAGCAGCGGGGCGCCGAAGGCATTCGAGAGCGTGTGGGCGAGGTCGGCGGCCGAGACGGCGCCGGTGCCCGTGAGCTCGGCGATGAAGCTGGAGCGGCTGCTCAGCGACTTCTGATAGAGATCTTCCGCGGTTTTCGCGGGCAGCTTGCCGGCCGAGACCAGCGCGCGTGCAAGCCCTGGCAAGGCGACTTGCGGGTTTTCTTTAACGGGAAGTTCGGCTGCAGCCATCAGCGAATGCAAGAGATGTGAGAAATTGCTTCACGATCATCGCCGAACACTCCTGTGCTGTAAATCGCTGTACAGCAACAGAAAATGGCATTCTGATGGTTTATGCCAGTCTCGAAAAGACTGGTCGGGGTGAGAGGATTCGAACCTCCGGCCTCTACGTCCCGAACGTAGCGCTCTACCAGGCTAAGCTACACCCCGATGGTGCGAAAAGTCAGTCGTCCTTGGCCAACTCGTTAGAGGTGTCAGGCACGCCGCTCAAGCAGCTGAGCCGCTAATTGTAGCAAACCTGAAGCGTGCGAATTCGTCGCGAAGCCGTCGAGCGCAGAAATTGCGCGTTGTGCTTCAGCCGCGGCCGCCGCGCGCGATGCATCCAGGGCGCCGGTTTCGCGCACGATCTCGACGATCTTGCCCAGTTGGGCGGTGTCGCCCGCCTCGATGGCCGCGCGCACCAGCGCGCTCTGGGCCGCGGTGCCGCGCTGCATCGCGAAGATCAGCGGCAGCGTGGTCTTGCCTTCGCGCAGGTCGTCGCCGAGATTCTTGCCGGTTTCGCTGGCGTCGCCTGCGTAGTCGAGCACATCGTCGATCACCTGGAAGGCCGTGCCCAGCGCCTGGCCGTAGGTGGCGCAGGCCTCCTCGACCTCGGGCGTCACGCCTGCCAGCACCGCGGCCAGGCGCGTGCTGGCTTCGAACAGCTTGGCGGTCTTGGAGCGGATGACACGCAGGTAGGCCGACTCGTCGAGCGAGGCGTCGTGCATGTTCATCAGCTGCAGCACCTCGCCTTCGGCGATCACGTTGGTCGCCTCGGCCAGGATCTGCATCACGCGCATGTTGTTGGCATCCAACATCATCTGGAAGGCGCGCGAATAAAGGAAGTCGCCGACCAGCACGCTGGCGGGATTTCCGAAGGACTCGTTGGCGGTCGGGCGTCCGCGGCGCAGCGTCGATTCGTCGACCACGTCGTCGTGCAGCAGCGTGGCGGTGTGGATGAACTCCACCACGGCCGCAAGATTGAAGCGCTGCTCGCCGGTGTAGCCGAGCGCGCCGGCCATCAGCAGCAGCAGGGCCGGCCGCAGGCGCTTGCCGCCCGCGGAGATGATGTACTTCGAGACTTGGCTGACCAGCGGCACCCCGGTGTCGAGGCGGTTGGAGATCACGCGGTCGACTTCGACCATGTCACCGGCGATCAGGCCGAGGACTGCGGCGGTGGGGGAGGTGTCGGCGGCGGGAACTGACAAAGCGTGGGCGCTGGGCGCTGCTGAATACAGGGATGGCGCAAGACGCCGGAAGGCGCCGATTATAGGGAGCGGGAGCGGCCACCGGCCTCGGCCGGGTGCCCGGGCATGTGAGCATGCGCAAACCGTGCTATAGTCTTGGGCTCTGCGGAATTCGCCGCGGAGACTCAATTCCTAAGAGGTTCACATGTACGCGGTCATAAAAACCGGTGGCAAGCAGTATCGCGTTGCTTCCGGCGAGAAAATCAAAGTAGAACAGATTGCTGCGGACGTTGGCCAGGAAATCGTGATCGACCAGGTTCTGGCCGTCGGAAACGGCGCTGAAATCAAGGTTGGCACGCCCCTGGTGTCCGGTGCAACGGTGACGGTCACGGTGCTGTCGCACGGCAAGCACGACAAGGTTCGCATCTTCAAGATGCGCCGTCGCAAGCACTATCAGAAACGTCAAGGCCATCGCCAGCAGTTCACCGAGCTGCAAATCGGCGCGATCGCCGGTTAAGGAGCAGACTCCATGGCACAGAAAAAAGGCGGCGGCTCCACGCGAAACGGGCGCGATTCCAAGCCCAAGATGCTCGGCGTGAAGGCCTTCGGCGGCCAACTGATCAGCGCCGGCTCGATCATCGTGCGCCAGCGCGGTACCCAGTTCCACCCCGGCGTGAACGTCGGCGTGGGCAAGGACCACACGCTGTTCGCCCTCGTCGACGGCCACGTGTCGTTCGGCTTCAAGGGTGCGCTCAACAAGCACATGGTCAATGTGACGCCGGCGGCCTGAGCCTCCAGCCACTTCGACTGTCTCGGAGCCCCGCTTTGCCGGGGCTTCTTCATTTGTAAACTGGACATCCCATGAAGTTCGTCGACGAAGCCTTCATCGACATCGCCGCCGGCGATGGCGGCAACGGCTGCGTGTCGTTCCGCCATGAGAAGTACAAGGAATTCGGCGGCCCCAATGGCGGCGACGGCGGGCGCGGCGGCCATGTGTTCGCCGTGGCCGACTCGAACCTCAACACGCTGGTGGATTTCCGCTACTCGCGCCGACACGAAGCCAAGCGCGGCGAGCACGGCATGGGCTCCGACATGTTCGGCGCCGCGGGCGACGACATCACGCTGAAGATGCCGGTCGGCACGATCATCACCGACGCCGAAACCGGCGAGGTGCTCTACGAACTGCTCACGCCCGGCGAGGTCATCACCATCGCCAAGGGCGGCGACGGCGGCTTCGGCAACCTGCGCTTCAAGAGCGCCATCAACCGCGCGCCGCGCCAGAAGACGCCCGGCTGGCCCGGCGAGCGCAAGAGCCTCAAGCTCGAACTCAAGGTGCTGGCCGACGTGGGCCTGCTGGGCATGCCGAACGCCGGCAAGTCGACCTTGATCAGCGCGATCTCGAACGCGCGCCCGCGCATCGCCGACTATCCGTTCACCACCCTGCACCCCAACCTCGGCGTGGTGCGCGTCGGTCCCGAGCAGAGCTTCGTGGTGGCCGACCTGCCCGGCCTGATCGAGGGTGCTTCCGACGGTGCCGGTCTCGGCCACCTGTTCCTGCGTCACCTGCAGCGCACCCGGCTGTTGCTGCACGTGATCGATCTCGCGCCCTTCGACGAGACCGTCGACCCGGTCGCGCAGGCCAAGGCGATCGTGGGCGAGCTCAAGAAGTACGACGCGCAGCTCTACGAGAAGCCGCGCTGGCTGGTGCTCAACAAGCTGGACATGATCCCCGAGGAAGAACGCGCCGCGCGCGTGAAGGACTTCGTGAAGCGCCTGCGCTTCAAGGGCCCGGTGTTCGAGATCTCGGCGCTCACGCGCGAAGGCTGCGAGCCGCTCGTGCACGCGATCTATCGCCAGGTGAAGGCCCAGCAGGTGGCCGAGCAGCCGCCGGCCGAGATCGATCCGCGCTTCGTCGAACTGCCGCCCGAAAAGCCCTGAGCGGGGGCCCTCGGCCCGGCCCTGCAATGCTATTGATTAAATAGCATAATCGTCAGTCTTCACGCCAGTTACAGCCTCCAATGACCTCGAATACCGGATCCACAGCCCTGCGGGACGCCCGCCGCATCGTCGTCAAGGTGGGCTCAAGCCTCGTGACGAACGAGGGCCGCGGCCTCGACGAGGGCGCCATCGGCGAGTGGTGCCGGCAGCTCGCCGCGCTGGTGCGCGACGGGCGCGAGGTGGTGATGGTCTCGAGCGGCGCCATCGCCGAGGGCATGAAGCGCCTCGGCTGGAAGACCCGGCCGCACGAGGTGCACGAGCTCCAGGCCGCCGCGGCCGTCGGCCAGATGGGCCTGGCCCAGATGTACGAGACCAAGCTGCGCGAGAACCGCATTGGCAGCGCGCAGGTGCTGCTCACGCATGCCGACCTGGCCGACCGCGAGCGCTACCTCAATGCCCGTTCGACGCTGGTGACGCTGCTGCGCCTCGGCGTGGTGCCGGTCATCAACGAGAACGACACCGTGGTCAACGACGAGATCAAGTTCGGCGACAACGACACGCTCGGCGCGCTGGTCGCCAACCTCGTCGAGGCCGATGCGCTGGTGATCCTCACCGACCAGCGCGGCCTCTATTCGGCCGATCCGCGCAAGGACCCCGATGCGAAGTTCATCCACGAGGCGGCCGCGGGCGACCCGGCGCTCGAGGCCATGGCCGGCGGCGCGGGCTCGAGCATCGGCAAGGGCGGAATGATCACCAAGATCCTCGCGGCCAAGCGCGCGGCCGGCTCGGGCGCCTCCACCGTGATCGCCTGGGGCCGCGAGCCCGATGCGCTGCTGCGGCTCGCGCAGGGCGATGCCATCGGCACGCTGCTGGTGGCGCAGACCGCGAAGCACCAGGCGCGCAAGCGCTGGATGGCCGACCACCTGCAACTGCGTGGCGCCGTGATCGTCGATGCCGGCGCGGCCGCCAAGGTGCGTGCCGAGGGCAAGAGCCTGCTGCCGATCGGCATGACGGGCGTATCGGGCGAGTTCTCGCGCGGCGACGTGATCGCGGTGCGCGATGCCGAGGGCATCGAGCTGGCGCGCGGCCTCGCCAACTACTCGAGCGTCGAGGCGCGGCTGCTGTGCCGCAAGCCCTCGGCCGAATTCGAGCGGCTGCTGGGCTACGCGGCCGAGCCGGAGATGGTGCACCGGGACAACATGGTGCTGATGCCGGTCTGAGGCTCGCCTCGACCTGCACCAAAGAAAAAGGCCCCGATCGGGGCCTTTCCTCATCGTGCCGGAGCACCCGGCTCACTGCACTTCGCGCACCGGATTGCGGATGTACTGGACGATCTCGCTGGCCGTCGAGCGCGGTGCGCTGTCGCGGCACAGGCCCTGGGTCGCGATGGCCCAGGTGTAGCGCGAGTTGAGGTCGGTGATGCGCTTCCACTCGGGCGCCTTGGCCAGCTCCCAGGCGTTGCCGCTGTAGCGCGCATAGCTCTTCATCTCGCCGGTCTTGCAGCGCACGCCGTCGTAGAAGGCGTTGACCGTGCCGCCCGCCTTGCTGCTCGCCACCACCACGTAGCGCACGATGCCGTCGGGCGTGATCGTGATGGTCTTCGGATCGATGCCGAACTTCAGCGTCATGTAGGGCGGCATCTCGATCGGCACCAGGCTGTTCTGGTCGAAGGCCGGTGGCGGCGGTGCCGCCGACTCCTGCCACTCGGCATCGGACTGCGTCGTCTTGGGCGGGGGCGGCATGCCGCTTTGCGCCCAGTCGGGGTTGTCGGTGTCGTGCTTGGCCGAGCCGCAGGCCGCCAGCAGCAGGGCGCTGGCGAGAACGAGCGCCGGGCTAGCGCGGCGTGGGAGGTTGCGCAGCGGATGCGGACGGAAAGACGGGGCCGTCGGAAGAGTCGGTCGCAGGTTTGACATTGGGATCCGGGTCGAAGCTCGCGCCCGGAGGCAGTTCGAAGTTGGCGTCGTGGCCGCCTGCGGAGGGATGGCGCTCGAACTCTCGGGCACGCACGTTGCTGCGCAGGAAGCGGTTGCGGAAATCCTGCCGTGGCAGGTAGCGAGCAAGCTCGGTGAGCGCCATCTCGTAGACGCCCCGTTTGAATTCGACGACGACATCGAGCGGCACCCAGTAGTCGTGCCAGCGCCAGGCGTCGAATTCGGGATGGTCCGTGGCACGCAGGTTGAGATCCCAGTCGTGGCCGACCAGTTGCAGCAGATACCAGATTTGTTTCTGGCCCTTGTAGTGACCTCGTGCGTCTCGTCGGATGAACCGATCCGGCACCTCGTAGCGCAACCAGTCGCGGGTACGGGCCACGATACGCACGTGCTCCGGATGGAGACCCACTTCCTCATGCAATTCCCGGAACATGGCTTGCTCGGGACTTTCGCCGCGGTCGATGCCGCCTTGCGGAAACTGCCAGGAATGCGTGCGGATGCGTTTGCCCCAAAAAACCTGGTTTTTCTGGTTGAGCAGGATGATGCCGACGTTGGGCCTGAAGCCGTCCCGGTCGAGCATAATCAAACCCCAATTTTTGAACTGAGTCGATTATGCATGCCGGGTTGCACTCGGCAAGCGACCGGTTCCGGGCTCTCAGGGTCTCTACGGGGGCCGTCGTCCGTCTCGTTTCACTCCGAACCAGCACCGCATTTCCGATGAAAGCATCCCGTTTCTTCGTCTCCACCCTCAAGGAAGCGCCGGCCGATGCCGAGGTGGCGAGCCACCGTCTCATGATGCGCGCGGGCATGATCAAGAAGGTCGGCACCGGCATCTACACGTACATGCCCATGGGCCTGCGCGTCATCCGCAAGGTCGAGGCGATCGTGCGCGAGGAGATGAACCGCGCCGGCGCGGTCGAGCTGACGATGCCGGTGGTGCAGCCCGCCGAGCTCTGGCAGGAGTCGGGCCGCTTCGACAAGATGGGCCCCGAGCTGCTGCGCATCAAGGACCGCCATGACCGCGACTTCGTGGTGCAGCCCACCAGCGAAGAGGTGGTGACCGACATCGCGCGCCAGGAGATCCGCAGCTACAAGCAGCTGCCGAAGAATTTCTACCAGATCCAGACCAAGTTCCGCGACGAGCGCCGTCCGCGCTTCGGCCTGATGCGCGGGCGCGAATTCATCATGAAGGACGCCTACAGCTTCGACCGCGACCTCGACGCGGCCAAGGCCAGCTACCAGGCGATGGCGCAGGCCTACCGCAACATCTTCGACCGCTTCGGCCTGCGTTACCGTGCCGTGGCGGCCGACAGCGGCGCCATCGGCGGCGACCTCAGCGAGGAATTCCAGGTCATCGCCGCCACCGGCGAGGACGCGATCGTCTACTGCCCCGACAGCGACTATGCGGCCAACATGGAAAAGGCCGAGGCGCTGGCCCCGGCTGGCCCGCGTCCCGCCGCCGCCAATGCGCTCGAGAAGACGCCCACGCCCGGCAAGAGCACCTGCGAGGACGTCGCCGTGCTGCTCGGCGTGCCGCTCGCCACCACCGTGAAGTCGCTGGTGCTGGCCACCGACATCGTCGACGAGGCCGGCAACATCACGGGCTCGCAGGTCTGGCTGCTGCTGCTGCGCGGCGACCACGAGATGAACGAGATCAAGGTCGCCAAGCTGCCCGGCCTCGACAAGGGCTTCCGCTTCGCGACCCTGGCCGAGATCGATGCGCACTTCGGCTGCAAGCCCGGCTACCTCGGCCCGCTGAACCTCAAGAAGCCGGTGAAGCTGGTGGCCGACCGCGAAGTCGCGCTGATGGCCGACTGGATCACGGGCGCCAACGAGGTCGACTTCCACATGACCGGCGTCAACTGGGGCCGTGACCTGCCCGAGCCCGAGCTGGTGGCCGATCTGCGCAACGTGGTCGCGGGCGATGCCTCGCCCGACGGCAAGGGCGTGCTGGCGATCGAGCGCGGCATCGAGGTGGGCCACGTCTTCGTGCTGGGCACCAAGTACAGCAAGGCGATGAACGCCACCTTCCTCGACGAGGCCGGCAAGCCGCAGTTCCTCGAGATGGGCTGCTACGGCATCGGCGTCACGCGGCTGCCTGCCGCCGCCATCGAGCAGAACCACGACGAGCGCGGGATCATCTGGCCCGACGCGATCGCGCCGTTCACCGTGGTGGTGTGCCCGATCGGCATGGACCGCAGCGCCGAGGTCAAGGCCGCGGCCGAAGCGCTCTACGAGGAGTTGCTCGCCAAGGGCGTCGACGTGCTGCTCGACGACCGCGGCGAACGCCCGGGCGCGATGTTCGCCGACTGGGAACTGATCGGCGTGCCGCACCGCGTGGTGATCTCCGACCGCGGCCTCAAGGAAGGCCAGCTCGAATACCAGCATCGCCGCGACACTGCCGCGACCAAGGTGCCGGCCGCCGGCATCGCGGACTTCATCGCCGGCAAGCTCGCGGCATGAGCCTTCCGGGCGGCTTCTCCCGGCGCCATTGCATCGGCGCCGCGGCGGGCGCCCTCGCGGCGCTGTCGCTGCCGCGCCCCGCACTGGCCGGCGCGCAGATCGAGGAGCCGCTGATTGACTCGGTGCGCACCGCGCTGAGCTCGGCCATCCACAACAAGGCACCGCCGGTGCCGCAATTCGCGAACACCGAGGCGCGCCTGGCCTACCTGCGCTGGCTCGGCGAGATGAGCGAACGGCTCAAGAAGAAGGTCGCCGACGCGCCCTCGCGCATCGAATTCCTGCAGACGGTCTGGTACGAGGCCAAGCGCTCGGGGCTCGACGTGAGCCTAGTGCTCGGGCTGATCCAGGTCGAGAGCAATTTCCGCAAGTTCGCCGTCTCGAGCGCGGGCGCGCGCGGCTACATGCAGGTCATGCCGTTCTGGACCCGCGTGATCGGCGACAGCGACCCGGCCAAGCTGTTCCACATGCAGACCAACCTGCGCTTCGGCTGCGTGATCCTGCGTCACTACCTGGACCGCGAGAGCGGCGACCTGTTCCTGACGCTGGGCCGCTACAACGGCAGCCGCGGCAAGGCGCCGTATCCGAACGCGGTGTTCTCGAACCAGCGGCTGTGGGCCTGGGCCGACCGCGAGCGCGAGATCGAGCGCAAGGAACAGGACAAGGCCCGTTCCGCGGCCTGACTGGAATTCAGGCGATCAGGTCTTGGTGACCATCACCTGGTCGATCCGGTAGCTGTCGACGTCCATCACCTCGAAGGTATAGCCCGCCCAGCTCACGCTGTCGGTGCGCTTGGGAACGCGGCGCAGCATCACCATCAGGAAGCCCGCGAGCGTCTCGTACTCGTCGGCATGCGGCAGCTCGTCGATGTGCAGCGCGCGCTGCACGTCCTGGATCGGCGTGATGCCGTCGATCAGCCAGGAGTTCTCGTCGCGGCGCACGATCTGTTCCTCGTCGGGCGTGGACACGAGGTCGCCCATCACCGTGCTCATCACGTCGTTGAGCGTGATCACGCCCACCACCAGGCTGTACTCGTTGACGATGATCGCGAAGTCCTCGTGCGCCTGCTGGAACTGCTCGAGCACCTCGGTCAGCGACAGCCGGTCGGGGATCACCAGCGCCTTGTGCAGCGGCAGCCCCTGGTCGAAGGCCAGCGGCTGGCCGCTGAGCACGCGCTGGAACATGTCCTTGGCATCGACGTAGCCCAGCACGTGGTCGATGTCGCCGTCGCACACCGGGTAGGCCGAGAAGGGCTCGGCCACGATGCGCGCGCGCAGCACCGACTCGGGATCGTCGTGCAGGAACCAGGCGATGCTGTCGCGCGCGGTCATCACGCTGCTCACGAGCCGCGTCTCGAGCTCGAACACGTTGGCGATCACCTGCTGCTCGCGCACCGCGAGCACGCCGGCGCGCGCGCCGGCCTCGGTCATCGCGAGGATGTCGGCCGAGGTGATCTTGTCGTCGCGCGCCATCGGCATGCCCAGCAGCTTGAACAGCAGGTCGGTGCAGGCGGTGAACAGCCACACCAGCGGCTTGAAGGTGGTGATCAGCAGCTGCATCGGCTTGGCGATGCGCACCGCCAGGCGCTCGGGGTCGTTCATGCCCAGCCGCTTGGGGAACAGGTCGGCGAACACCAGGAACACCGCGATGATGGTCACGAAGGAGCACAGGAAGCCCGCGCTCTGCGCGCCTTCGGGGCCGAGCCAGCCGGTGAACAGGCGCGCGAAGTAGGGGCTCAGCGCGCCTTCGCCGACCACGCCGCCGAGGATCGCGACCGCATTGAGGCCGATCTGCACCACGGTGAAGTAGTAGCCCGGCTGTTCCTGGATGCGCAGCACGAGGTCGGCGCGCGCGTCGCCGTCGTCGGCCATCTGGCGCAGGCGCAGGCGGCGCGAGGCGGCCAGCGCGATCTCGGCGAGGGAGAAGAAGGCGCTCAGCGCGATCAGGAGCGCGATGACGAGCAGGCTTTGGGTCAGGGTCATGGTGGTCACCAACAGACCCCGATGGTGCCATGGCGCAGGGGGCGGCCGCCACGGGCGCGGCCCGCGGACGAAAGGGGGCTCAGACCCCGCCGTGCGGATGGGTCGGGTCGACCCACAGCACCGACTCGGGCTTCTCGACCGGTTCGATGTCGAGGTTCACCGCGACGGCCTCGCCGTCGCTGCGGCACAGCACGCACTCGAGCGTCTCGGTCGGGCTGGCGTTGATTTCCTGGTGCGGCACGTAGGGCGGCACGTAGATGAAGTCGCCCGGCCCGGCCTCGGCCGTGAACTCGAGCTGCTCGCCCCAGCGCATGCGCGCGCGACCGCGCACGACGTAGATCACCGATTCGAGGTGGCCGTGGTGGTGGGCGCCGGTCTTGGCGTCGGCATGGATGGTGACCGTGCCGGCCCAGAGCTTCTGCGCGCCGACGCGCGCGAAATTGATCGCCGCGGCCCGGTTCATGCCGGGCGTCTGGGCGGTGTTGACGTCGAGCTGGTTGGCCGCGATCACCCGCACGCCGTCGTGCTTCCACGCCGGGGCCGCAGCCTCGTCGTGCGGATGCCCGTGGTCGTGATCGTGGCCGTGGCTCATCGCCGGCCCGGATCAGGCAGCGTCGCCGGCCAGCACCTTCTGCAGTTCGCCCGACTCGTACATCTCCATCATGATGTCCGAGCCGCCGACGAATTCGCCCTTGACGTAGAGCTGGGGAATCGTGGGCCAGTTGCTGTAGTCCTTGATGCCCTGGCGGATGCCATCGTCCTCGAGGACGTTGACGGTCTTGAGCGACCTGGTGTCGACGCCCACGGCCTTGAGGATCTGGATCGCGCGGCCCGAGAAGCCGCACATGGGGAAGCTGGCGTTGCCCTTCATGAAGAGCACGAGTTCGTTGGATTTGACGAGGTCGTCGATGCGTTGCTGGGCGTCGGACATGGGGGCTCCTGAAAAGTAGGCTGGAGGGATTATTTCACCGTGCGCCGGATTCCGCCCGAGCAGCGCGCGATGCCTGCCAGGTCGTCGCGGCTTTGCACCTCGGCGAAGCCGCGGGCGGCCAGGAGCTGCCGCACCGCGGGGGCCTGGTCGTGGCCGTGCTCCAGCAGCAGCCAGCCGCCTTCGGCCAGGTGCGCGGGCGCGTCGGCGACGATGCGGCGGATGTCGTCGAGCCCGTCGGCGCCGGCCACCAGCGCCGAGACGGGCTCGTGCTGCAGCGCGGGCAGGTGCGGGTCGCCGGCGGCGATGTA
>NZ_JBZAYE010000209.1:0-11068 GCF_058244205.1 Variovorax sp. 20P10.2.4 | reverse complement strand
CGCGCGAGGAATGCTGGATCACCGTCACCGATTCGGCGGGCAAGCAGTTGCTGCGGCGCAGCCTGCTGGCCGGCGAAACGGTCGCGCTGTCGGGGGCGCTGCCGCTCTCGGTGGTGGTCGGGCGCGCATCGAGCGTCGATGTGCAGGTGCTCGGCAAGCCCTTCGATCTCAAACCCTTCACGCGCAACGGCGGCGTTGCGCGCTTCGAGGTGAAATCGTGAGCGAACCCCTGCCGATCGAATCCGCGGCGCCCAAGGCGCGCCGCTCGCGCCAGGCCCGCGTGGTCTGGGGCCCGCGCGTGGTCACGGTCGGCGGCGATGCGCCGGTGCGCGTGCAGTCGATGACCAACACCGACACCGTCGATGCGATCGGCACCGCGATCCAGGTCAAGGAACTGGCCCAGGCCGGCTCCGAGATGGTCCGCATCACGGTCAACACGCCCGAGGCCGCGGCGCAGGTGCCCTACATCCGCGAGCAGCTCGACCGCATGGGCATCGACGTGCCGCTGGTCGGCGACTTCCACTACAACGGCCACCGGCTGCTGACCGACTATCCGGCCTGCGCCGAGGCGCTGAGCAAGTACCGCATCAACCCCGGCAACGTGGGCAAGGGCGACAAGAAGGACCGTCAGTTCGGCCAGATGATCGACGCGGCGATGCGCTGGAACAAGCCGGTGCGCATCGGCGTGAACTGGGGCAGCCTCGACCAGGAGCTGCTGGCCAGCCTGATGGACACCAACAGCCTGCGCGCGCAGCCCTGGGATGCCAAGCAGGTCATGTACGAGGCGCTGATCACCTCGGCCATCGAATCCGCGAAGCTGGCCGAATCCATGGGCATGGCCGGCGAGCAGATCATCCTGTCGTGCAAGGTCAGCGGCGTGCAGGACCTGATCTCGGTCTACCGCGAACTCGCGCGGCGCTGCGACTATCCGCTGCACCTGGGCCTGACCGAGGCCGGCATGGGCACCAAGGGCACGGTGGCCTCGGCCACCGCGCTGTCGATCCTGCTGCAGGAGGGCATCGGCGACACCATCCGCGTGTCGCTCACGCCGCAGCCCGGAGAGTCGCGCACGCAGGAGGTGGTGATCGCCTCCGAGATCCTGCAGTCGCTGGGCCTGCGCATCTTCGTGCCGAGCGTCACCGCCTGCCCGGGGTGCGGCCGCACCACCAGCACCACCTTCCAGGAACTGGCCAAGCAGATCGACGACTACCTGCGCCTGCAGATGCCGGTCTGGCGCAAGAAATACCCGGGTGTCGAGACGATGAAGGTGGCCGTGATGGGCTGCATCGTCAACGGCCCCGGCGAGAGCAAGCACGCGGACATCGGCATCAGCCTGCCCGGCACCGGCGAGGCACCCGCCGCGCCGGTCTTCATCGACGGCGAAAAGGCCCTCACGCTGCGCGGCGACAATATCGCCAACGAGTTCCACCAGCTCGTCGAAACCTACATCGAAAAGCGCTTCGGCCAGCCCCAGGCTGCCGACGTCGCCTGACCACTCCCTCTCCCATGGCTGACAAGATCAATGCCGTCAAAGGCATGAACGACATATTGCCGGCGAGCGTGCCGCGCACCGACCGCCTGCCCGACTCGGCCCTGTGGTCGTGGTTCGAGCAGACGGTGCGCTCGCTGCTCGCGCGCTACGGCTACCAGTACATCGTCACGCCGGTGGTCGAACCCACGGCGCTGTTCGTGCGCGGCCTCGGCGAGGTGACCGACATCGTCGAGAAGGAGATGTACTCCTTCACCGACTCGATGAACGGCGACAGGCTCACGCTGCGTCCCGAGGCCACCGCCGGCATCGTGCGCGCCATGGTCGAGCACAACGCGCTCTACAACGGCCCGCTGCGGCTGTGGACCATGGGCCCGATGTTCCGCCACGAGCGGCCGCAGAAGGGCCGCTACCGCCAGTTTCACCAGCTCGACGTCGAGGCGCTGGGCTTCGCGGGGCCGGACGTGGATGCGGAGCTGATCCTCATGGTGCGCGCGCTGTGGCGCGAGCTCGGGCTGGTCGAAGGCCAGCACGTGCGGCTCGAGCTCAACAGCCTGGGCCAGCCGGCCGAGCGCCAGGCCCACCGCGAGGCGCTGATCCGCCACTTCGAGGCACACGCCGAACTGCTCGACGCCGATGCGCAGCGTCGCCTGCACAGCAATCCGCTGCGCATCCTCGACACCAAGAATCCCGCCATGCAGGCGATGGTCGAGGCCGCGCCGCAGCTGATGGACTTCCTCGGCGAGGAGTCGCGCGCGCACTTCGCCGCGGTGCGCGCGGTGCTCGACGCCGCGGGCCTGGGCTACCGCGTCAACCCGCGCCTGGTGCGCGGCATGGACTACTACAACCTGACCGTGTTCGAGTGGGTCACCGACCAGCTCGGCTCGCAGGGCACCGTGTGCGGCGGCGGCCGCTACGACGGCCTGATCGGCCAGATGGGCGGCAAGCCCGCGCCGGCCGTGGGCTTCGGCCTGGGCATCGAGCGGCTGCTGCTGCTGATCCAGGAACTCGGCCTGCCGGTACCCGGCAGCGAACCCGCGGCCTACGCCATCGTGCCCTCGGCCGCGGCGCTGCCGCAGGCGATGGTGGTGCTCGAGCAGTTGCGCGCGGCCGGCGTGGCCGTGGTGCAGCATGCGGGCGGCGGCGGCATGAAGGCGCAGTTCAAGAAGGCCGATGCGAGCGGGGCGCGCTTTGCGCTGATCTTCGGCGAGGACGAACTCGCGCGTGGCGAGGTCACCGTGAAATCCTTGCGCGATGGCAGCGGTTCGCAGGTGGCCCGCTCGCTCGCGGACGTGGCCGGCTGGGCCGCCACCCTACAATCGCCGGCTCCCGGGGAATCATCGGACCGATCCTGAGTCTTTCAGCCTCACGGAGGCACAGAATCAAAACACACGGGCGCACCCGGCGCACCGCGGCCTCGAGTCCTTCCAACCACTGACAGCGCATGGCAACCCATCTCGATCTCGAAGAACAGGAACAGCTCGACCAGCTCAAGCATTTCTGGAACACCTACGGCACCCTGATCACCTGGGTCGTGCTGCTCGTCGCCGGCGCCTTCGTGGCCTGGAACGGCTGGCAGTATTTCCAGCGTACCAAGGCGGCCCAGGCGGCGGCGCTGTACGACGAGGTCGAGCGCAGTGCCCAGTCGGGCGACGCCGCCCGCATCGAGCGCGTGTTCAACGACATGAAGGAACGCTTCGCGGGCACCGCCTATGCGCAGCAGGCCGGCCTGCTGGCCGCCAAGACGCTCTACGACAAGGGCAATGCCGAAGCCTCGCGCGCCGCGCTCGGCTGGGTGGCCGACAAGGCCACCGACCCCGGCTACCAGGCCATCGCCAAGCTGCGCCTCGCGGCCGAACTGCTCGACGCCAAGTCCTACGACGACGCGATCAAGCAGCTCTCGGGCAACGTGCCGAAGGAATTCGAGCCGCTGGTGGCCGACCGCAAGGGCGACATCTACCTGGCCCAGGGCAAGCGCGACGAGGCGCAGGCCGAGTACCGCAAGGCCTGGACCGGCCTGGGTGCTGCTTCCGAATACCGCCGGCTGGTCGAATTCAAGCTCAACGCGGTCGGCGTCGACCCCAAGAGCCTGGCGCCCGCCATCACCGTCACCCCCGCAGTTCCTGCCAAATCCTGATCGCCAGCCATCATGAATTTCATGCGTTTCATGCCTGAATCGACCGCCGTGCGTGCGGGGTCTGCTCTTGTTTTGGTAGCGGTCCTGGCCGCCTGCTCGGGCACCTCCAAGCCGAAGCCGGCCGAACTGCCGACCAATGCCTCGCTGATCGGCGTGCGCCAGGCCTGGAGCGTGAAGATCCCGGCGGTCAAGTTCCCGCTCACCACCGACATCAGCGGCGACATCGTGACCGTGGCGGCCGCCGACGGCACCGTGGTCGGCATCGATGCTCGCGCGGGCCGCGAAACCTGGCGTGCCAGCGTCGGCGCACCGCTCACGGCGGGCGTGGGCAGCGACGGCAGCATCACCGCGGTGGTCACCACCAACAATGAACTGGTCGCGCTGCAGGGCGGCAAGGTGATCTGGAAGCAGCGCCTCACGGCGCAGGCCTTCACCGCGCCGCTGGTGGCCGGCCGCCGCGTCTTCGTGCAGACCGCCGACCGCAACATCAGCGCCTGGGACGGCGAGAGCGGTCGCCGCCTCTGGTCGCAGCAGCGCACCGGCGAGAACCTCGTGCTCAAGAAGCCGGGCGTGCTGCTCGCCGTGGGCGACACCCTGGTGGCCGGCATCGGCGGCCGCCTCGCGGGCATCAACCCGTCGAACGGCACCTCGCGCTGGGAATCGCCGATCGCGGCGCCGCGCGGCACCAACGACGTCGAGCGCCTGGTCGACCTGACCGGCAGCGTGAGCCGCGTGGGCGACACCGTCTGCGCGCGCGCCTACTACGCCAGCGTCGGCTGCGTCGACACGCTGCGCGGCACGCTGGTCTGGAGCAAGGCAGCCTCGGGCGCCGAAGGCCTGGGTGGCGACGATGGTTTCGTCTACGGCACCGAAGCCGATGGCAGCGTCACCGCCTGGCGCCGCGCCGACGGCGAACGTGCCTGGCAGACCACCACCTTCAAGAACCGCACGCTGACCGCGCCGCTGGCCGTGGGCCGCTCGCTGGTCATCGGCGACAGCACCGGTCTGCTGCTGTTCGTCTCGCGCGAGAACGGCGGCCTGCTGAACCGCGTCACGCCCGATGGCTCGGCCATCGAAACCGCTCCGGTGGTCGTGGGCAACACGGTGGTGGTCGTCACGGCCAACGGCGGCGTCTTCGGCTACCGTCCCGACTGATCTTTTTTCCAGGGCATGGCCATGAATTGCGAATCCGCGAAGGAGCGGCCATGAAACCCGTCATGGCCCTGGTGGGCCGTCCCAACGTCGGCAAGTCGACCCTGTTCAACCGTTTGACCCAGACGCGCGATGCCATCGTGGCGGACTTCGCCGGGCTGACGCGCGACCGCCACTACGGCAACGGCCGCCTGGGCAAGCACGAGTTCATCGTCATCGACACCGGCGGCTTCGAGCCCGACGCGGGCAGCGGCATCTTCAAGGAGATGGCCAAGCAGACGCGCCAGGCCGTGGCCGAGGCCGACGTGGTGGTGTTCGTGGTCGACGCCCGCGAGGGGCTGTCGGCACAGGACCACGACATCGCCAACGAGCTGCGCCGCCTGGGCAAGCCCTGCGTGCTGGTGGCCAACAAGTCCGAAGGCATGCACGACGGCTCCAAGCTGGTCGACTTCTACGAGCTGGGCCTCGGCGAGGTGCATGGCGTGTCGGCCGCGCACGGGCAGGGCATCCGCGGCCTGGTCGAACTGGCGCTCGAGTCGCTGAACCTGCCCGAGCCCGAAGAGGACGAGGACGGCGAGGACGACGTCAACAAGCCGATCAAGCTCGCGGTGGCGGGGCGCCCGAACGTCGGCAAGTCCACGCTGATCAACACCTGGCTCGGCGAAGAGCGTCTCGTGGCCTTCGACATGCCCGGCACCACGCGCGATGCGATCTCGGTGCCGTTCGAGCGCAACGGCCAGCGCTTCGAGCTGATCGACACCGCCGGATTGCGCCGCAAGGGCAGGGTGTTTGAGGCGATCGAGAAGTTCTCGGTGGTCAAGACGCTGCAGGCCATCGAATCGGCCAACGTCGTGCTGCTGCTGCTCGATGCCACCCAGGGCGTGACCGACCAGGACGCCCACATCGCGGGCTACATCCTTGAGAGCGGCCGCGCGGTGGTGATCGCCATCAACAAGTGGGACGCGGTCGACAGCTACCAGCGCGAGCAGATCCAGCGCCAGATCGAGACCCGGCTGGTGTTCCTCAAGTTCGCCGCGCTGCATTTCATCTCGGCCATCAAGCGCCAGGGCCTGGGCCCGCTGTGGCAGGCGATCGCGCAGGCCCACAAGTCGGCCACCCGCAAGATGTCGACGCCGGTGCTGACCCGTCTGCTGCTCGAGGCGGTGCAATTCCAGACGCCCAAGCGCACCGGCATGTTCCGGCCCAAGCTGCGCTATGCGCACCAGGGCGGCATGAATCCGCCGCTGATCGTGATCCACGGCAATTCGCTCGAGCATGTGACCGACGCCTACAAGCGCTTTCTCGAGGGGCGGTTCCGCAAGGAATTCGACCTGGTGGGTACACCATTGCGAATCGAATTCAAGAGCTCCCACAATCCCTACGCCGACAAGGACGAGTGAGTCTTGGGCACCGTTGGCGGCCGATGAGCAGCCGCCGGAACGGAAGTTCCGTCTTTTGAGAACCGTTATTTTTCAAAGGCTTTTGGCGCGGAATGCTGCAGCGCGGGAGGCCTGTGTTAAGGTCCCTTTTCCAACAACTACTCTTGAACACGGAGAATATCGTGAGCAATAAAGGGCAACTTCTACAAGACCCGTTTCTGAACACACTGCGTCGCGAGCATGTGCCGGTTTCCATTTATTTGGTGAACGGTATCAAGCTGCAGGGTCAGATCGAGTCTTTCGACCAGTACGTCGTGTTGCTTCGCAACACGGTGACACAGATGGTCTACAAGCACGCCATTTCCACCATCGTGCCGGGTCGTGCCGTCAACTTCTCGGCCAACGAGAACGACGACGCCGCAGCCTGATCGGCGCGGAGCGCGGCGGTGTCAAACCCGCCGCGCTTTTCCCCTTTTCTGATACCGCTTGTCTGAACTGAATTCCCGCCAGGAAGGCGCCGTCGTTCTCGTCGGCGTCGACTTCGGGCTGCCCCATTTCGACAGCGAACTCGAAGAACTCGGCCTGCTCGCGCAAACCGCGGGCCTCTCGCCCGTGGCGCGCCTCGTGTGCAAGCGCAAGGTGCCCGATGCGGCGCTTTTCGTGGGCAGCGGCAAGGCCGACGAGATCAAGGAGCTCGCCGCGATGCATCGCGCGAGCGAGGTCATCTTCGACCAGTCGCTGAGCCCGGCCCAGCAGCGCAACCTCGAGCGCCAGCTCGACGTCGCGGTGTACGACCGGACCTTCCTCATCCTCGAGATCTTCGCGCAGCGCGCGCGCTCGCACGAAGGCAAGCTGCAGGTCGAGCTCGCCCGCCTGCAGTACCTGAGCACGCGCCTCGTGCGCCGCTGGTCCCATCTGGAGCGCCAGACCGGCGGTGCCGGCGTGCGCGGCGGCCCGGGCGAGAAGCAGATCGAGCTCGACCGCCGGATGATCGCCGAGTCGATCAAGCGTACGCGCGAGCGCCTGGCCAAGGTGCAGAAGCAGCGCGGCACGCAACGCCGCCAGCGCGAGCGCCGCGAGACCTTCAACATCTCGCTGGTGGGCTACACCAACGCCGGCAAGTCCTCGCTGTTCAATGCGCTCGTGAAGGCCCGTGCCTACGCGGCCGACCAGCTGTTCGCCACGCTCGACACCACCACGCGCAACCTCTACCTCGGCGATGCGCGCCGGCAGGTGTCGATCTCCGACACTGTGGGCTTCATCCGCGACCTGCCGCACGGGCTGGTCGACGCCTTCAAGGCGACCCTGCAGGAGGCGGTCGATGCCGACCTGCTGCTGCACGTGGTCGATGCCTCGAACCCGCACCATCCCGAGCAGATGGCCGAGGTGCAGACGGTGCTGCGCGAGATCGGCGCCGACACCGTGCCGCAATTGCTGGTCTTCAACAAGCTCGATGCCCTTGAAAGCACGCAACGTCCGCTGCATCTGCAGGACGACATGGACATCGACGGCGTGCAGGTTCCGCGCATCTTCCTGAGCGCCCGCAGCGGCGAGGGCCTGCCTCTGCTGCGCGCCGAGCTGGCCCGCCTCTCGGGCTCGATCGCCGATACCATGACCCCTGAGGGTGACGCTGAATTGCACGGCGCCACCCATTGATTGGGCACAATCCCGCCACTGACAAGAGAACGACGCGAATGAATGCAAAGCCAGTGTGGAAAGGGTTCTTGGGCATGTTCAACCTGAACGATGGCCGATGGGGGCGGGGCGACGATTCGTCCTCCTCCAATGGCGATCGCCCTTCGGGCAACAGGCCTCCCGACGCCGATCCCCCGGGTGCCCCCACGCCCCCGCCTTCGGGCAACAACGGCAACAACAACCGCCCGCGCGGCCAGGGTCCGAACCAGGGTCCGCCGGACCTCGATGAACTCTGGCGCGATCTCAACCGCAAGCTCGGCGGCTTCTTCGGCGGCGGCCGAGGCAACAACAACCGTCCCAGCGGCGGCAACGGTGGCGGCAATGGCTACAAACCCGACATGAAGAACGCCGGCTTCGGCATCGGCCTGGTGGCCATCGTCGCCGTGCTGATCTGGCTCGGTACCGGCTTCTTCATCGTGAACGAAGGCCAGCAGGCCGTCATCACCCAGTTCGGCCGCTACAAGACCACCGTGGGCGCGGGCTTCAACTGGCGCCTGCCGTACCCGATCCAGCGCCACGAGACCGTGGTCGTCACGCAGATCCGCTCGACCGACGTCGGCCGCGACGCCATCGTGCGTTCCACCGGCCTGCGCGAGTCGGCCATGCTGACCGAGGACGAGAACATCGTCGAGATCAAGTTCGCCGTGCAGTACCGCCTGAGCGATGCGCGCGCCTGGCTCTACGAGAGCAAGACGCCCGCCGACACGGTGGTGCAGGTGGCCGAGACCGCCGTGCGCGAAGTCGTCGGCAAGATGAAGATGGACGCGGCCCTCGCCGAGGAGCGCGACCAGATCGCGCCGCGCGTGCGCCAGCTCATGCAGAACATCCTCGACCGCTACCAGGTCGGCGTCGAAGTGGTCGGCATCAACCTGCAGCAGGGCGGCGTGCGTCCGCCCGAGCAGGTGCAGGCCGCCTTCGACGACGTGCTCAAGGCCGGCCAGGAACGCGAGCGCGCCAAGAACGAGGCGCAGGCCTATGCCAACAACGTGGTGCCGCTGGCCACCGGTACCGCTTCGCGCCTGAAGGAAGAGTCCGAGGCCTACAAGGCACGCATCGTGGCGCAGGCCCAGGGTGATGCCGGCCGCTTCGCCTCGGTGCTGACCGAGTACCAGAAGGCGCCGCAGGTCACGCGCGACCGCATGTACACCGACGCCATGCAGCAGATCTACGCCAGCACGACCAAGGTGCTGGTCGACAGCAAGCAGGGCTCGAACCTGCTGTACCTGCCGCTCGACAAGCTGATCCAGCAGACCGGCAACAACCAGGCCACCCCGGTCGATGCCGCCAGCCCGAGCGTCGCCGGTACCGCGCCGGTGCAGTCCTCGGTGATCCCGGTCGCGCCGACCAACGACATGCGTGCCCGCGACGGCCGCTCGCGTGACCGCGACGTGCGTTGAACCTGGAAGGCAACAAGAACATGAACAGAATCGGATTCATCGCTTCGTCGATCCTCGTGCTGCTGGTGCTGCTGAGCTCGACCCTCTTCGTGGTCGACCAGCGCCAGTTCGGCGTGGTCTACGCCCTGGGCCAGATCAAGCAGGTCATCACCGAGCCCGGCCTCAACTTCAAGCTGCCGCCGCCGTTCCAGAACGTGTCGTACATCGACAAGCGGCTGCTCACGCTGTCGAGCCTCGACACCGAGCCCATGCTCACGGCCGAGAAGCAACGCGTGGTGATCGACTGGTACGTGCGCTGGCGCATCACCGACCCGCAGGCCTACATCCGCAACGTCGGCCTCGACGAGAACGCCGGTGCCATGCAGCTCAACCGCGTGGTGCGCAACGCGTTCCAGGAAAACATCAACAAGCGCACCGTGCGCGACCTGATCTCGGTGCGCCGCGAGGCCCTGATGGCCGACGTGCAGCGCGAGGTGCTGACCGTGGTGAAGGGCGCCAAGCCCTGGGGCGTCGATGTGGTGGACGTGCGCATCACGCGCGTCGACTACGTGGAAGCCATCACCGAATCGGTCTACCGCCGCATGGAGGCCGAGCGCAAGCGCGTGGCCAACGAGCTGCGTTCCACCGGTACGGCCGAAGGCGAGAAGATCCGCGCCGACGCCGACCGCCAGCGCGAAGTGATCGTCGCCAATGCCTACCGCGACGCGCAGAAGATCAAGGGCGAGGGCGATGCCCAGGCCGCCTCGGTCTACAGCGAGTCCTTCGGTCGCGATCCGCAGTTCGCGCAGTTCTATCGCAGCCTCGAGGCCTACAAGCAGAGCTTCAACAAGAAGAGCGACGTGATGGTGGTCGATCCCTCGTCGGACTTCTTCCGCGCGATGCAGGGCTCGGGTTCGGCCGCCGGCGCCCCGCGCCGTTGACGCCTCCGCTCGCCTCGGTTTCGGGAACGTGAGTTCCGACACCTTCTGGAGCGCGCTGGCGCTGGTGCTGGTGATCGAGGGCATCCTGCCCTTCGTGTCGCCCGGCGGCTGGCGTCGCGGCTTCGGCCAGCTGATGCAGCTGCGCGATGGCCAACTGCGCTTCTTCGGCCTGTGCTGCATCGTGCTCGGGTTGTGCCTGCTCTGGCTGCTGGCCTGAGGCCGGCAGCGCTGCTTTTCGACCGCCTCGCCGCCCGCTTCGAGCGGGCGCCGCCGGGGCGCTTTTCGGCTGCCGGTAGAATTCCGGTTTAACCACGCCCCCGATCCCCATGTCCGCCTGGGTCCTCCCGGATCACATTGCCGATGTGCTGCCCTCCGAGGCGCGCCACATCGAAGAACTTCGCCGCCAGTTGCTCGACACCGCCCGCAGCTACGGCTACGAGCTGGTGATGCCGCCGCTGCTCGAGCATCTGGAGTCGCTGCTCTCGGGCACCGGCGAGGCGCTCGACCTGCAGACCTTCAAGCTGGTCGATCAGCTCTCGGGCCGCTCGATGGGCCTGCGGGCCGACACCACGCCGCAGGTCGCGCGCATCGATGCCCACCTGCTCAACCGCGACGGCGTGGCACGGCTGTGCTACTGCGGCCCGGTGCTCCACACCCGTCCCGACCGCCCGCACGCCACGCGCGAGCCGCTGCAGTTCGGCGCCGAGATCTATGGCCATGCCGGCCTCGAGGCCGACACCGAAACCCTGCTGCTCGCGCTCGATTGCCTCGACGCGGCTGGCCTGCGCGAGGGCGTGATCGTCGACCTCGCCGATGCCCGCATCGTGCGCGCGCTGTTCGCCGGCGTGCCGGTCGACGCGGCCGTGCTGGCGCGCGTGCATGCGGCCCTGGCCGCCAAG
>NZ_JBZAYE010000208.1:0-11086 GCF_058244205.1 Variovorax sp. 20P10.2.4 | reverse complement strand
GGGACGGGATGCGGCGGCGCATGGCTTTTCGCCCTCGCGCCTCAGCGCTTCGCGCCGTCGGCTGCGACAGGAGCGAGCTCGGCCTTCACGGCCACCGGCGCATCGCCCGCGGGCACGCGCACCAGTTCCTCGGGCGTTTCGCCGCCGTAGTCGTTGAGCGTGGTGAAGTTGACCTGGATCGCCTGCGGCGCCTTCACCGCGGTCAGCGGATACACCGACTCGCCGAAGGGCGGCACCATGTCGGCGTTGATGTCCTGCTGGCCGCCGTTGATCTTGAGACCCGTGAAGGTCACGTGGTACGGCGTCGGGTTGCCGATCCTGAGCACCGCGCCCTGCGCGCCGCCGGCCACCGCCCACTGCAGCTGGCTGCGGGCCTCCTCGGACTTGCCGCCCAGGCTGGCGGGCCGGTAGAACAGCTTGATGCGGCTGCGCACCGCGATCTGCAGCACGTTCTCGTCCTTGGAGCGCTCGGGGATCTCCTTCACGTTGAGCCAGAACACCGTTTCGCGGTCGGCGGGCAGTTCGCCCGCCACGCGCATGATGCGCAGGATGTTCTCCATGCCGGGATCGAGCCGCGACAGCGGCGGCGTGACCAGCATCGGGGTCTTGTTCTTGCCTTCGCCGGCGTCGATCCAGGCCTGGACCACGTAGGGCGAGGTGCCGGTGTTCTTCACCGGAATCGAGGCTTCGCGGTCCTTCTCGCCCAGGATGACGCGCGTGCCGCCGAGCATCACGCCCGCCGCGGCCGGCCATTGAAGGCAGAGCATCGCCACGATGCCCAGGGTCCAACGAATTCGATTCTTGCTGCACATACGACGGGTTCCTCGGTACGGCGGACGCTGGCGTCCAGGCGTACCCCAGCACGGCGGCGCACGCGGCGCACCGGCGGAAAAAAGACGGGTGATGGAAAAACCGGCCGATGCGGCGCGCCCACGCGAGGTCGCCGCGCCGCGTCGGTCCGGTGCGGAATCCGACGGCGCCTGCCGCCATGGACAGGGGCCGGATTCCGCGAAGGCGGCTTACTTGTAGTTGACCGTGAACTGGGCCGTCGAGTTGGCCGGACCGACCGTCACGGTGTCCTTGGTCGACACGTACACGGCCTGGAACTTCAGGGCGTTGTCGCCCTGGCCCAGAACGTATTGCGCCGATTCCGAGCCGAGCGGAATCTTGGTGGCGGCGGAATCACCCAGCTCGATGGCCACGCCCGAAGCGGTGGTCACGCCGACCTGGCCGGCATTCGCCAGGCGCAGGTTGGTGGCGTCGTCGAGGTCGGGCGTGCCGGTGAACGACACGGTCGCGCCCTTGGCGGTGGCGCCGCAGCCGAGCAGGTCGATGGTGAACTTCGACGGCGTGGCCTTCTTGCCCTTGCCGCCGTCGAGCACCGTGCGAGCGACCTTGCCCAGCGGCACGGTCATGTTCTGGCTGTTCGGCGAGATCGAGCAAGGTGCATCGACGATTTCGCCCGTGAAGTTGATGGTGCCGTCGGCAGCCATCGCGCCTTGCGACAGCGCAGCGGCGACAGCGGCCAGCGCCGCCAGCTTGAAGAATTTACGCATCTGAATTCCCTGGGATTGTTAACAAAAAGAACTACTTGCCTTGACAAGGCAGAGCGCAGTCTATTAACCAATTCCTAGGAGAAGAAGACGTTTTCGACTCAGTTGACAGTGGTTGACATTGTTAATTCAATGTTTGTGAACTAAACCCATTTGCAAACTTTTCGATACGAAAGTTTTGCCAAATACTACCGAGCTGACATCACTCGGTCGCCACCTGCAGCACCAGTTTGCCGAAGTTGGCGCCGCTGAAGAGCCGGTTCAGGGCCTCGGGGAAGGTGTCGAGGCCCTGCACGATGTCTTCCTTGCTCTTCATGCGCCCATCTTTCAGGTAACCCGCCAGTTCGGCGATGGCCACGGGATAGCGGTCGGCGTAGTCGAACACCACGATGCCTTCCATGCGCGCCCGGTTCACCAGCAGGCTCAGATAGTTGCGGGGGCCGGCCGCCGGCATGCTGTTGGCGTTGTTGTACTGGCTGATGGCGCCGCAGATGATGATGCGGGCCTTGCGCGCGATGCGCGCGAGCACGAGGTCGAGGATCTCGCCGCCGACGTTGTCGAAGTAGATGTCCACGCCCTTGGGGCAGTGCTGCTTGAGGCCGTCGCGCACCGCGGCGGCGCCGGCCTTGTAGTCGATGCAGGCGTCGAAGCCCAGCTCCTTGACCACCCAGTCGCACTTGGCCTCGCCACCCGCGATGCCGACCACGCGGCAGCCCTTGATCTTGGCCAGCTGGCCCACGGTCTGGCCGACCGCGCCGGCGGCGCCCGAGATCACGACGGTCTCGCCGGCCTTGGGCTGGCCCACGTCCATCAGGCCGAAGTAGCCGGTCATGCCGGGCATGCCCAGCACGTTGAGCCACTGGGTGATGCTGCCCACGCGCAGGTCGATCTTCACCAGGCCGTTGCGCTTGATCTCCTCCTGCGGGATCAGCATGTATTCCTGCACGTTGAGCGTGCCGTAGACGGTGTCGCCGACCGCGAACTGCGGGTTCTTCGAGGCGATGACGCGGCCGATGCCCCCGGCGCGCATCACGGCGCCGATCTCGACCGGCGGGATGTAGCTCCTGGCATCGTTGAGCCAGCCGCGCATGGCCGGGTCGAGCGACAGCGACAGCGTCTTGACCAGCACGCCGCCCTCGGCCGGCTCGGCCACGGGCTCGCTGCCGAAGCTCCAGTGCTCGCGCGTGGCGGCGGCCTCGGGACGCTTGGCGAGGCGGACCTGGTGGTTGACGAGTGCGGTGGTGTCGGTCATGAAGCGTCTCCTGGAGATGGGGCCGCGCCCCGGGGTGTGGCTGAGCGGCGCATGCTAGCCGCGCGGCGCGGGGCCGCGCGTAGCGCAGGCGACAGCCCGGCCTTCCCGCCCTCCCCGCTCGGACCGCGTCAGCCCAGGCGCACCACGATCTGCAGGCCCGGGGACGCGTTGCGCACCCGCAGGCTGCCGCCATGCGCCTCGGCTATCAGCCGGCACAGGTACATGCCCAGGCCGACGCCGCCGGTGGCGCGCTGGCGCGCGCCGTCGGTGCGATAGAAGGCCTCGGTCAGGCGCTCGAGCTGCGCCTCGTCCACGCCCGGACCGAAGTCGCGCACCTCGATCTCCACGCCCTGCGCCTGGCCCTCGAGCACCGCGCGCACCGACACGCTGGGCGGACGCGGCGCCTCGGTGCTGTAGCGCAGCGCGTTGTCCAGCAGGTTGCGCACCAGCAGGCGGATGCGCATGCGGTCGACCGAGTGCGCCGGCAGGCCCTCGGCGAGGTCGAGGTGGACCTCGCGCGCGGCCGGCATCTCGGCCACGGTCTCGCGCACCAGCGCCGCGAGATCGATGCGCTCGCGCTGCAGCGCCGCATGCGGGCTCGCGAGCCGTTCGCTCTCGAGCAGGTCGCTAATCAGGTCGCGCATCTCGTTGAGGTCGCGCAGCAGCGCCTCGCGCTCGGCCCGGCCCTCGGGCGTGGCCGGCAGCAGCTCGGCATTGAGCCGCGCGCGCGTGAGCGGCGAGCGCAGCTCGTGGCTCAGCGCCAGCAGCAGGCCGCGCTTGGCATCGAGCATGGCCTGGATGTCGTGGGCCATGGTGTTGATGTGCTCCGCGAGGTCGCCGATGTCGTCGTTGCGCCGCACCGGGATCGGCCGCTCGAAGTCGCCGCGGCCGAAGCGCTGCGCGCCGTCGCGGATGTCGATCAGCGGCCGCAGCAGCCGGCTCACGTAGGCATAGCCCAGCACCACGAGCAGCAGCAGCAGGCTCAGCGTGGCCCAGCCGGCCGCGCGCGGCGCGATCTGCCACAGCCGCGGCGCCCAGCCGAAGATCACGCGGTGGCCGTCGGCCGTGGGCCGGATGAACCACTTGTCGTTCCACATCGATTCGTCGTGGTCGCGCATCCAGCCGCCGCGCGTGCCGTGCTCGCCGGGGTTCGAGTCCCAGTTGACGGTCGGCCCGACGATGCGGATGGTGATCGGCAGGCGATCGACCAGCGCCTGCGCGCGCGACACGTCGGGCGGCGTGCCGAGCTCGGCCACCAGCCGGTCGGCGTAGTCGACCAGCATCGGCTGCGCGGCCTCGGCCCAGCCGGTGGAGAAGGACTTCTTCATGCCCGCGAGGAACACGCCGGTCATGACCACCGCGAGCAGCACGAACATCATCACCAGCCGGATGCGCAGCGAGCGCCGCCAGCGGCGCTTGCCCTGCACCTTCTCGTGCCACTGCGCATGCCACTGCCGGTGCAGCTCGTCGCGGCGGCAGGCGAAGGCATGCCACGCGCCCTCGCGATCGCGGCGTTCCCTGCGGCGGAAGTTCATGAAGAAGGCTCGCCGCGTGCCACGGCCAGCGCGTAGCCCGCGTTGCGTAGCGTCTTGATGCAGTCCAGCGGTTCGAGCTTCTTGCGCAGGCGGCTCACCACGATGTCGACCGCGCGCGTGTAGAGCTCGGCCTCGTGGCCGCGCAGCCGGTTGAGGATGTCGTCGCGGCTGAACACCTTGCCGGGCTCGGCCGCCAGCAGCGCCAGCAACTCGAACTCGGTGCCGGTGAGGTCGACGCGCTCGCCCTGGCGCAGCACCAGGCGGCGGTCGAGATCGATCGCCAGGCCGTCGAACACGCGCTGCTGCGACGAGGCGGCCGCGGGCGGCGCGACGCGCTGGCGCCGCAGGATGGTCTGTACGCGCGCCACGAGTTCGCGCGGCTCGAAGGGCTTGGGCACGTAGTCGTCGGCGCCGAGCTCGAGGCCGACCACGCGGTCCATCACCTCGCCGCGCGCGGTCAGCATCACGATCGGGATGTCGCTCTCCTTGCGGATCTCGCGGCACAGCGCGAAGCCGTCCATCTCGGGCAGCATGACGTCGAGGATGGCGGCGTCGAAGCTCTCGGCGCGCAGCCGCGCCAGGCCTTCGCTGGGCCGCACCGCGCTCTCGAGCGTGCAGCCGAAGCGCGCGAAGTAGCTCGCCAGCGGCGCGCCGAGGTGTTCGTCGTCGTCGATCAGCAGGATGCGCGGCATGGGCGGATTGTGCCTTCTGGCCAGGAGCTGGCTGATGATCAACCCGCCCGGCATCGCACCGCCACGACGAGGCCGGCCGCGAGCGCGGCGAGCAGGACCAGGTGATACGCGACGTCGGGCACGGTCTGCGGCCCGATGCCGATCGCGATGGTGAACAGGCCGACCAGCGTGCCGAGCAGCGCGAAGCCCTGGGCGCGGATCGCGAACCAGCGCGTCCAGGCCGGGCGCAGCCAGCTCGCGACCGCCGCGCCCACCAGCACCAGCGCGATCACGGCCTCGGCCGTGCGTGCCTGCGCATGCGCGAAGCCGGGAATCAGCCGGCCTGCGTGCACGACCGAGGCGGTGCCGAGCGCGAGCGCCTCGGCCAGCAGCCAGGTGCGCGCCACGGCGGGGCGCAGCACGGGCCGCACGGCATCGTCGGGACGCGCGCTCACCATGGGTCCTGCCTTCCGACGCGGCCCAGGTGCGTGAAGCCGAAGCCCGCCTCGTACTTGAGGCCGAAGCCCAGCGCGCGATCGAACGCGATGTGCGCGGCCCAGATCAGCGCCAGCGGCAGCGCGAAGGGCAACGCCACCAGCAGGCCCAGCGCGCCGATGCCCAGCGGCACCAGGTACGAGTGCGCGAGGTTGTAGACCCGCGCGCCGATGCGCGGCCCCGCCAGGTAGCCGAGCATCGACAGGTCGGGCAGCAGGAACAGCAGCGCGAACAGGCCCCAGCCGCTGCCGGTGCGGTCGTAGGCGATCAGCGCGCCCGCCAGCACGGCCAGCGCCTCGAGCCGCAGCGTGGTGCGCACGCCGCCGGTCGCGGCGCCTTCCTGTGTCTCGGTCGCGGCATCGCTCGCGCGGCGCGCGGCCTGGCGCCGCAGCGCGATCAGGTCGCCCAGGTTCGGTTCGATGGTCTTCATGGTGTGCTCGCATCAGGTGGAGGGCGCCGGGCCCCGAAAGGATGGGAATGCGACCCCGGCCGAGGGACGGGGCCGCCGGTGCATCAGCCTTGGCGGCTCCAGCGGCGTCCGCCGCGCTCCATGAACTCGCGCACCTTCTGCTGCTGCGCGGGGTTCAGATGGTCGAAGAAGTCGGCCGCCGCGGCGATGATCTCGGGGCTGCCGCTGCGCAGCGCCGCGGTCTTCTCGTCGACCAGGCGCGTGGCGCCGGCCTGGTCGAGCTTGTTGCCCGCGAACAGCGCGCGGAACTGCGAGCGCGGATCGCCCGAGCCGTCGGCGCCGCGCAAGGCCTGGCGCTGCGCCTGCAGCTTCTCGGCCAGCACGGTGAGCTTCTGCTTCTGCGACGCATCGAGGTCGAGCTTGCTGCCCACGCGCTCGACCATCTTGGCGCGGAACTCGGCGCTGTCGCCGTTCCAGCCGTGGCGATGGCCGGCGCAGCCGGCGACGCTGCCGGCCACCACGGCGAGCCCGGCAAAACCGAAGAGCGTGCGTTTGATCCAGTGTTTCATGACGGGTCCTTGTGTGTGTTGGAGGAGGAAGCTCGATGGTGCTTTCGGGCCGCCTTCGCGTCCTTTCACCGCGGTATCGGCGTGTTTCGTTTTATTGCGACGCGAGGCCGGAGGGCCGAAACGAAAAAGCGACGCCGATGCGTCGCTTGTTTCCGGGGGGGCGCGGAGGGCCGCTTCGCTCAGAGCTTGCTGGCGTCGCGCGAGGCGGCGGCGCGTGCGTCCACCGGGTTCTGCAGCGTCGAGATCACCTTGCTGTTGACGCGCGAACCCGAGCTCACGTTCTGGTCGGGCGCGGCCGCGGTGCGCACGGCCTCGGCGGCCACGCTGGCACGGTCGGTCGAGCGCGCCACGGTCTCGGGACCACGCGAGCCGCGCGTCACGTTCTGGTTCGGTGCCGCGGCGGTGCGCACGGCTTCCTCGTTGATCTCGGCGCGGGTCTTGGCCGACACGGCCTGGTGCACGCCGTCATAGCTTTCGGCCTTGGCGCCCGCGGCGGCGAGCATGGCGAAGGAGGCGACGGCGACAGCCTGGGTCAGGGAGAGCTTCATGGATCGGGCCTTTCAGGGTTGGTGAAGAGAAGGCCTGATCGTGCTTGCCGGCGCGCGGCAAGTCCTTTCGCCGCGGTTTCGGCGTGTTTCGTTTTATTGCGGCGGGCTTGAAGCGCGCGCGGCGCTCAGCCCGCGAGCATGGCGGCGGGATCGTCCGAGTCGACCACCGAGCGCGCCCAGGCCTCGAGCTTGCTCGTGTCGGCGCGCAGCACCTCCTGCTTGACCGCGAGGATGCGCGAGGGATGCATCGAGAAGCTGCGCAGCCCCAGGCCCAGCAGCAGCCGCGTGAAGGCCACGTCGCCCGCCATCTCGCCGCACACCGCCACGGCCTTGCCCTGGCGGCGGCACTCGGCGATGGTGTCGGCCACCAGCTTCAGCACCGCCGGATGGGCCGGGTCGTAGAGGTGCGCCACCGACTCGTCGGCGCGGTCGATCGCCAGCGTGTACTGGATCAGGTCGTTGGTGCCGATCGAGAGGAAGTCGAAGTGCTTCAGGAAGGTGCGCAGCGTGAGCGCCGCGGCCGGGATCTCGATCATGGCGCCGAGCTTCACGTGGCCGTGCACCGCGCCGCGGTTGTCGAGCTCGGTGCGCGCGAGCGCGATCAGCGCCAGCGTCTGGCGGATCTCGCTCGCATGCGCAAGCATCGGAATCAGCAGGTGGATCTCGCCGTGCGCGGCCGCGCGCAGGATGGCGCGCAGCTGCGTGAGGAACATCGCGGGATCGGCCAGGCTCCAGCGGATGGCGCGCAGGCCGAGCGCGGGATTCAGGTGCTCCTGCTTGTTGGCGGACTTGTTGTCCAGCGGCTTGTCGGCGCCCACGTCGATGGTGCGGATGGTGACCGGCATGCCCTGCATGCCCTCGACCGCGCGCTTGTAGGCCTGGTACTGCTCCTCCTCGTTGGGCAGCCGCGTCTGGCGCGCCGACGACTCGCGGCCCATGAACAGGAACTCGCTGCGGAACAGGCCCACGCCGACCGCGCCGGCCTTCATCGCGCCCACCGTGTCCTCGGGCATCTCGATGTTGGCGAGCAGCTCGACGCGCTGGCCGTCGAGCGTGACGGCCGGCTTGTGGCGCAGCCGCGCGAGGCGCCCGCGCTCGAGGTCGCCCTGGCGCTGCTTGAAGCCGTACTCTGCCAGGATGATCGGCGAGGGATCGATGATCATCACGCCGGCATCGCCGTCGATGATGACCCAGTCGTCCTGCCGCACCAGCTGGCTCGCGGTGCGCGCGCCGACCACCGCCGGCACGTCCATGCTGCGCGCCACGATCGCGGTGTGCGAGGTGCGCCCGCCGACGTCGGTGACGAAGCCGGCGAACACGCTCTTCTTGAACTGCAGCATGTCGGCCGGCGAGAGATCGTGCGCGATCAGCACCAGCGGCACGTCGATGCCGTCGCCCGCGGTGAGGTCGTCGTCCTCGTCGGACGAGGCGCGCTTGCGCCGCGGCGGGCTCGGCGCCAGCACCGCGGCCGTGCCCTTCATGCGATGCAGCAGCCGCTCCACCACCTGCTCGAGGTCGGCCTTGCGCTCGCGCAGGTACTCGTCCTCCATCTCGTCGAACTGGCGCGCGATGACCTCGAGCTGCGTGGTCAGCGCCCATTCGGCGTTGTAGAGCCGCTCGCTGATCCAGTGCTTGACGCCGCCGCTCAGGGCCTCGTCCTGCAGCAGCATCTGGTGCACCTCGAGCAGCGCCGCGAGTTCGTGCGGCGCGTCGTTCGGGCCCATCTGCGCGACGTTGGTCTGCAGCTTGGCCAGCTCCTCGGCCACGGCGTTGCGCGCGGTGCGCACGCGATCGATCTCGGTCTCGATCTCCTCGGGCTTGATGAAGTAGTGGGCCACGTCGATGCGGCTCGACACCACCAGCACCGCGCGGCCGATGGCGATGCCACGGGCGACGGGAAGGCCGTGGACTGCGAAGGTCATGCGCGGTGGTCCTTATTCGCCTTCGCCGAACTTGTCGTCCATCAACTGGACGATGGCGTTCATCGCTTCTTCTTCCTGCGGGCCGTTGGTCTCGAGCTCGACGGTCGAGCCGAGCCCGGCGGCCAGCATCATCACGCCCATGATGCTCTTGGCGTTGATGCGGCGGTCGCCGCGCGAGAGCCACACCTCGCAGGGAAAGCTGCCTGCGAGCTTGGTCAGCTTGGCCGATGCGCGTGCATGCAGTCCCAGCTTATTGCTGATGGTCACGGATTTCTTGATCACTGTGCTTTCTCTTGGCCTGGTTCTGCGGTGCCGCCACCGCCACTTGCATCACGCCCGCGGTGCCGCCGGCGATGGCGCGCTGCACGAGCACGTCGAGCGGCTCGTGCCGGTAGGTCACGGCACGCAGCAGCATCGGAAGATTGACGCCCGCCACGAGCCGCGAGCGAACGCCGTCCACCAGCTTCTGCGCCACGTTGCAAGGCGTGGCGCCGAACACGTCGGCCAGCACCAGCACCTGCACGCGCGGCCCGTGGAGCTGCTGCGCGAGCGTGATGCGCGCGGCCGCCAGGGTTTCCTCGGGCGGCACGTTGGGCAGCACGTCGAGCGCGACGATGGCGTTCTCGCTGTCGGGAAACACATGCAGCGCGCACTTTCGCAACGCTTGTGCGAAGGGCGAATGGGCAATGATGAGGATGCTGTTCATGCGGCTCGGGGGACGGCGCGTCGATTATGCGGGGGCGCCCGGAGGAAGTAGATATACGACATAACGCAGCACCCCAGCAGGATGGCCATTGCGCCACGGAAAGCGTCCACGGTGTCGAGGCCGGCGCGCACGAACAGGTCGATCAGCAGGCCCACGCCCCACTGCACCACGAACACGCCGACGAAGATCACGAGGTTGTAGGCCGACAGCGCGCGGCCCGCGAGCGCCGGCGGCAGCGCCATCGCCACGGCCGGCTGGGCCAGCGTGACCACCGTGCAGAGGCACAGGAAAACCGCCCACGTTCCCGTGCCCGCACGCGGCCCCGCTATCAAAACAATAGCCATGAACAGCAGCGAGAGCGGCAGGCCCCAGGCCATGAGCCGATCCGCCGCAATGCCGCGCTGCGCGAGCCTGGGATTGGCCACGCCCCAGAGCCAGTAGGTGGCGAGCAGCACCAGGCTGATGACGAAGAGCGCCTCGGCCGCGCGCAGCGGCGTGTAGCCCGACACCCGCGTGAGCCAGGGCACGGCCCACAGCGACTGCATCGCGATGAAGCCGCCGTAGTGGAAGAAGCCGATCGGCGCGAGCTTGCGGAAGAAGGGATCGCGCCAGACGGCGGCGTAGCTGCCGCCGTCGTCGGGAACCGCCGCCGTCGCAGCGGGTGAGGCTCGACGCCACGAGGGCGCGACCCAGGCGATCAGCAGCATCGAGACGATCACGCCCGCGCCCAGCAGCCAGAACAGCGCGCGCCAGCCGACCAGCGGCACCAGCCATTGCACCGGCAGCGTCGCGCCGACCAGCCCGAACGACCCGACCATCAGCATCCACGAGTTGCTGCGCAGCTGCATCGCGGGCGGGAGCCAGCGCCGGTAGCCGGTGAGCGGCGCCATCAGGCAGGCGCTGACGCCCACGCCGGTGAGCACGCGCGCGGCCAGCAGCAGCGAGAAATGCGTGGCGACCGAGAACAGCAGGCAGCCGGCCACCGCCACGCCGAGAAAAGCCACCACCACGCGCTTGGGGCCGTGGCGGTCGAGCCAGGCGCCCATGGGCAGTTGCGTGAACGCGAAGCCGAGGAAGTAGCCGCCCGCGAGCAGGCCGAGGTCGCGCGACTCGAGGTCGAACTCGTCGGTGAGCGTGGGCGACAGGGTGGCCGTGATCGCGCGCACCAGGGTCGAGAGGAAGTACGCGAAGGCGAAGGCCAGGAAGACGCCGGCGACGCGGCGCCGGCCGCCGAGCATGCCCTCGCTCATCGCGCGGCCGCCGGGAGCGCCGCGCCGAGGTCGCGGGGGCGGCTCATGGCAGCCGCAGGCCTTCGAAGAAGGTCTTGGCGGCCTCGTCCGACGATGGCCGGCCGAGCACCATCGCCTGGTAGAGCGACACGGCGCCGGGCGGCGTCGAGCGGGTCTCGGTCTGGGCGAACCACAGC
>NZ_JBZAYE010000207.1:0-11248 GCF_058244205.1 Variovorax sp. 20P10.2.4 | reverse complement strand
GCGGCGAGCCAGGCACCGAAGGAGACGCCGCACAGCCCCACCTTGGGCCGGCCGACGCCGATCAGCACGTCCTCGAGCCAGTCGCAGTAGTCGTCCTCGCTGGCCGGCCGGCGGCCCTCGCTGCGGCCGGCATCGCCCACGATGTCGACCGCGTACACGCGCAACGCGCCCGCGAGCACGCCGGCCATGTGGACCCAGGTGGTGGCATTGCCGCCCTCGCCATGCAGCAGCAGCACCGGCACGCCATAGGCCGGGCCGCACACCAGCAGATGGGCGCGGCCGCGCCGCGTGTCGACATGGCGCGACTCCACCGGCACCGGCCAGTGCGCGAGCACGCGGTCGTACGACTGCGAGAGCGCCGCATGGGCCTGGGGCGAGCGGAAATGCGGCAGGAAGGAAGTGGCGTCGAGGGACATCGTCGGGAGGCGAAGGAAGACGGGGGAATGCCATGCCGGCACGGGCCGGCCGGTGAGCAACGCGCGAGCCTGCGGCATCGTGGGCGGCGCAGATGAAGATCGGCTGAAGATTCGGCGACTTGCAGCGCCTTGCACCTTTCGGGCCCGATCGAGAAGTATTAGGAATTCCTTCAGCTTCGCCGGTTAGATTGCATTCATGAAGATCCTTCTGGTGGAAGACGATTTCGACCTCGCGACCGGCATCCGGGTGGCGCTGCAGACGCAGGGCATGGAGGTGGTGTGGGTGCGCCGCATCGAGGATGCGCAGCGCATCCTCGATGGCGAGGGCTGCGACCTGCTGCTGCTCGACCTGGGCCTGCCGGACGGCGACGGCCTGGGCCTGCTGCAGCACGTGCGGCGCGCCGAATCGCGGCTGCCGGTGCTGATCCTCAGTGCGCGCGATGCGCTCGACGACCGCCTGCTCGGGCTCGACAACGGCGCCGACGACTACCTGGTGAAACCTTTCGTTCTCGCCGAGATGCTGTCGCGCGTGCGCGCGCTCGCGCGCCGCAGCTACGGCAGCGACGGCGTGACCTTCGAGGTGCGCGGCCTGTGGCTGCACGAGCCGACGCAGCGCGTGCAGGTCAACGGCCAGCCGGTCGACCTGTCGCGCAGCGAGTTCAAGCTGCTGAGCCTGCTGATCAAGCGCACCGACCGCGTGATCACGCGGCGCATGCTCGAGCAGCAGGTGCTGCCGGCCTGGCAGACCCATGGCAGCAACGTGCTCGAGGTCCACATCTCGAACCTGCGCCGCAAGATCGGCGACGGCTACATCCGCACCGTGCGCGGCATCGGCTACGTGATCGACCAGGCCGCGCTGAAGCTGCCGGGAACGCCGTCTTGACGGCCACGGCGGCGGCCTCCGACGCCCCGCGCGGCTGGCGTCGGCTGCTACGGCCCACGCTGGTGCGCCGGCTGATGCTGGCGCAGGTGGCGATGCTCACGCTGCTGTGGAGCATCGCGGTGGGCCTGGTGCTCGGCACCTCGCTGACCGAGGACATGGGCATGGTCGACACCTCGCACCGCAGCGTGCTGTCGGTGGCGCACAACCTGGCCGACCGGCCCGCCGCGCTGGCCGAGAGCCTCCAGCGCATGGACATCGCGCTGCGCGAGACCATGGGCAGCGACAACGATCCCTCGCTCTCGCCGAGCCTGCTGGTGTGGCAGCACGGCCGGCTGGTCTACCACTCGGACGGCGTGCCGGCCGACATCGCCAACAGCCGCCTCGGCGTGCCCGAGGACGTGACCGCGCAGGGCAAGCAGTGGCGCACGCGTTCGCTGGAGAGCGAGGACGGCGCCACCCGTGTCGCGCTGGTGCTGCCGGCCGGCCCGCAGATGTGGCTGACCTTCCATTCGCGCGGCTACTACATCCTGCCGCTGGTGATCAGCGTGCCCTTCCTGCTGCTGCCGGCCTGGCTGTCGATCCGGCTCGCGCTGCGGCCCTGGCGCAAGGTGGCGCGCGAGATCGCGTCGCGCGACGTGCGCGAGCTCGCGCCGCTGGCCACGCAGACACGCCACGACGAGCTGCGCCCGCTGGTCGACAACTTCAATGCGCTGATGCAGCGGCTGCGCGCCAGCATGGAGCGCGAGCAGAGCTTCATCGCCGATGCCGCGCACGAGCTGCGCACGCCGATCGCGGCGCTGCGCGTGAACGTGGAGGCGCTGCAGGGCCTGCAGGCGCAGCCCGGAACGGTGCCGCCCGCGCGCCAGCAGGAGCTGATGGCGCGCATGGTCAGCGCCAGCGCGCGCGCCGAACGGCTGGTGAACCAGCTGCTGCACCTGATGCGCAGCGCGGCCCAGGTGTCGGCGCCGCGCCCCGCGCTGCTGCGCCTCGATGATCTGGTGCAGGAACGGCTGGCCACGCTGTCGGTGCTCGCGCGCACGCGCGGCGTGGAGGTCGAGCTGCTGAGCGACGACCCGGCACCGGTGGCCGGCGATCGCGACAGCCTGGTGTCCATGATCGACAACCTGATCGACAACGCCACCAAGTACGCGCCGCCGGGATCGACCGTGACCGTGGGCATCCGGCGCGACGGCGCGCAGGCCGAGCTGAGCGTGGCCGACCATGGCCCGGGCATTCCGCCCGAGCTGCGCGAGCGCGTGTTCGACCGCTTCTTCCGCGACCCCGACCAGACCCAGACCGGCAGCGGCCTGGGCCTCGCGATCGTGCGCTCGGCCACCGAGGCGCACGGCGGCAGCATCGTGCTCGGCGAAACGCGGCCCGGCCCGGGCCTGCTGGTGACGGTGCGGCTGCCGCTCGCGCGCGAAGGTATCGAGCCGGGCGCCGCGGCCTCGGTGAAGACCCGCGCTGCGCTGACGGCGGATTGACAGGCAGGGCTCCTACGATGGCGGGCGCGACATCGACACAGGAGACACCATGACCATCCAGCGCCCCCGCCTCGCGGCCTTCACGCGCCGCGCCCTGCTCGGCGCCGCCCTCGGGCTCGCGCTCGCGGGCTGCGGCAGCCCCGGCGGCAATCCGCAGGCACCGAAGCCCGAGCTCCACGTGATGACCTCGGGCGGCTTCACCGCCGCCTACAACGAACTGCGCCCCGGCTTCGAGCGCGCCAGCGGCCGCGCGGTGAAGACCGCCTACGGCGCCTCGATGGGCAATGCAGCCGACTCCATCCCGAGCCGCCTCGCGCGCCAGGAGCCGGCCGACGTCGTGATCCTGGCGCGGCCCGCGCTCGATGCGCTGGTCGCGCAGGGCCAGGTGCGGGCCGGCAGCCAGGTCGACCTGGTGCGCTCCTCGATCGGCTTCGCGGTGCGCAAGGGCGCGCCCCGGCCCGACATCTCGAGCGTCGAGGCGCTCAAGCGCACCCTGCTCGCGGCGCCGTCGATCGCCTATTCGGCCAGCGCCAGCGGCACCTACTACGAGACCGAGCTGCTGAAGAAGCTCGGCCTCGAGGCCCAGGTCAAGCCCAAGAGCCGCCGCATCCTCAGCGAGCGCGTGGGCAGCGTGGTGGCGCGCGGCGACGCCGCGCTCGGCCTGCAGCAGGTCAGCGAGTTGCTGCCGATCGAGGGCATCGACTACGTGGGCCCGCTGCCGGCCGAGGTGCAGCAGGTGACGGTGTTCTCGGCCGGCATCGCCACCGCGTCGACGCAGCCCGAGGCGGCGCGCGAACTGATCCGCTACCTGAACTCGCCGGCCAGCGCGCCGACGATCGCGAAGACGGGGCTGGAGCCGCTCGCTTCGCGTTGAGGCGCGCGCCGCGTCAGGCGCCGCCCGCCATGGCGAGCGGTGCATGCTTCGCCATCAGCTCGTCGACCCAGTCGATGAAGACGCGCAGCTTCGCGCTCTGGTGCCGGTTCGGCGGGAACACCAGGTACAGCGGCATCGAAGCCACCTCCCAGTCCTCGAACAGCGGCACCAGCTCGCCACCGGCGAGGTGCGGCGCGGCCATGTAGCGCGGCAGCCAGAGCACGCCCATGCCCGCGACGCCGGCCGCGGCATAGGCATTGCCGTCGTCGAGCGCGACCACGTAACGGCCCTGCGGCACGAACTGCTCGCCCGCGCGCGACAGCGCGATCGGCGCCAGCGTGCCGCTGCGCGAGCGCAGGAAGCCGACGATGCGGTGGTGCGAGTCCTCGAGTTCGCGCGGATGCACGGGCGTGCCGGCGCGCGCGAGGTAGCCGGGCGCCGCATAGACGCCGAGCCGAAGGTCGCCCACGCGGCGCGCCACCAGCGAGGAGTCGGTGAGCTCGCCGCCGCGCAGCACGCAGTCGACGTTGTCGCCGATCACGTCGACCACGCGGTCGCTCACGCCGAGGTCGAGCTGGATCTCGGGATGGCGCGCATGGAAGGCCGGCAGCGCCGGCACCAGGATCAGCCGCGCCAGCGGGGCCGGCACGTCGACGCGCAGCCGTCCCTTGGGCGAGGCCGAGGCGCTGGCCAGGCTGGTGTCGGCATCCTCGAGATCGGCCAGCAGGCGCACCACGCGCTCGTAGTAGAGCGCACCATCGGCCGTGACCTTGACCTGCCGCGTCGTGCGGTGCAGCAGCTTCACGCGCAGCCGTGCCTCGAGCTGCTGCACCAGCTGGGTCACGGTGGTCTTGCTCATGTGCAGGGTCTGCGCCGCCTTGGTGAAGCTGCCGGCTTCCACCACGCGCGCAAAGGCCTGCATCGCATCGAAACGGTCCATCTGATCGCCTGATTGTTTGGAATTGCCAAACAGTCATTGTGCGTCTTGCCCGTTTATCCGCAAAGAGCGAACACCTAGATTCACTGCATCCGCAACCATCGAAGAAAGTGAATCCCATGTCCTCCGCACGCGATGTCGTCTTCCCCGCCGGCCGCCAGGCGCTCTACGAGCGCCACCGCTACTCGCCGGCCGTGCGCGCCAACGGCCTGCTGTTCGTCTCGGGCCAGGTCGGCAGCCGGCCAGACGGTTCGCCCGAACCCGAGCTCGAGGCCCAGGTCCGGCTGGCCTTTGAGAACCTGAATGCCGTGCTCGCGGCGGCCGGCGCCAGCTTCGCCGACGTGATCGACGTGACGATCTTCATCGTCGATCCGGCCTCGAAGTTCGAGCGCATCTGGCAACTGGTGCTCGCCGAGTTCTGGGGCGAGGCGCCGCATCCCACGGCCACCGCCATCGGCGTGACCTGGCTCTACGGCTTCGACTTCGAGATCAAGGTGGTCGCGAAGCTGCCGGAAGCCGCCGCCGCCTGAGGCCCTACCGAGCGACGATCCGCTGCACGCCGAGCATGACCAGCATGCCGCCGGCCACGCCATCGACCCAGCGCTCCACGCGCAGGTAGCGCGCGCGGATCGCCTCGGCGCCGAACACCACGGTGATCCCGAAGTGCCACAGCAGCGAGAGCACGGCCACCATCAGGATGGTGGCGGTATAGAACCAGCCCGCGGCCTGCGCGGGCACCAGGGTCGCGAACACGCTGGTCCAGAAGGCGGCGCCCTTGGGGTTGGTGATGCCGGTCAGCAGGCCGGCGCGGTAGGCGCTGCGTGCATCGCGGCGCGTGCCCGCGGTCGCGCGGCGGGCGCTTCCCGTCGCGGTCTTCGCGGGCGGAGACACGGCGCGCCACAACAGGCTGCCGCCATACCAGACCAGGTAGCTCGCGCCGAGGAAACGCACGGCCGAGGCCAGCCACGGATGGTGCGCCATCAGGGTGGACATGCCCGCGAGCGAGAGCACGACCCAGAAGATCGAGCCGGTCGTGAGCCCCAGCACCACGTAGCGCGATTCGCGCTGGCGGCCGTCGAGCGCCATCTGGCTCAGGATGAAGAAGTTGGGACCCGGGCTCGCGAGCACGGCGAGGTAGACGCCGGCGATGAGCAGCAGGGGCGAGAGTTGGGTCATGGCGCCGAGGAGGATGCGAAAAGGACCCGCCGATCCTAGCGGCGGGCGAACATCCCTGCCCTCAGCGCGACTCGATCAGCGTCTTGACCCGCTTGGCCAGCGCATCCATCTCGAAGGGCTTGGTCATCACGTGCATGCCGGGCGCCAGGTGGCCATGGCTCAGCACGGCGTTCTCGGCATAGCCGGTGATGAACAGCACCTTGAGGCCCGCGCGCAGGGTGCGCGCGGCATCGGCCACCTGGCGGCCGTTCATGCCGCCGGGCAGGCCGACGTCGGTCAGCAGCAGGTCGATGCGCTGGTTCGACTCGAGGATGCGCAGCGCATCGGCACCGTCGCCGGCCTCGAGCGTGGCATAGCCCAGGCCCTGCATCACCTCCACGATCAGCATGCGCAGCGAGGCCTCGTCGTCGACCACCAGCACCGTGTCGCCGCGGTCGGCGCGCGGCGCGGTCTCGACCTGTTCGGCCTCCGTGGTGTTCTCTTCCGTGCGGTCGTGGCGCGGCAGGTAGATGCTGACCGAGGTGCCCTGGCCGACCTCGGAATAGATGCGCACCTGCCCGCCCGACTGCTTGGCGAAGCCGTAGATCATCGACAGGCCGAGCCCGGTGCCCATGCCGATGGGCTTGGTGGTGAAGAAGGGATCGAAGGCGCGCGCGGCCACCTCCGCGCTCATGCCCACGCCGTTGTCGCTGACCGTGAGCGACACGTACTGGCCCTCGGGCAGGTCGCGGGCCGGCGCGGTGCGCGCGTCGACCCAGCGGTTGGCGGTCTCGACCACCAGCGTGCCGCCCTCGGGCATGGCGTCGCGCGCGTTGATGCACAGGTTGAGCAGCGCGTTCTCGAGCTGGCTCGGGTCGGCATGCACGTTCCACAGGCCGACGGCGGCCACGTTCTCGAGCGCGATGCCCGGGCCCAGGGTCCGGCGCAGCAGGTCTTCCATGCCGTTCACGAGGCGGTTGAGGTTGACCGACTTGGGCTCCAGCGTCTGCCGGCGCGAGAAGGCCAGCAGCCGGTGCGTGAGCGCGGCCGCGCGCTTGACCGCGCCGTGCGCCACGCCGATGTAGCGCTCGAGGTCGGCCTGCCGCCCCTCGAGCCCGCGCCGGCGCATCAGCTCCAGGCTGCCGCCGATCGCGGCCAGCAGGTTGTTGAAGTCGTGCGCGAGGCCGCCCGTGAGCTGGCCCACGGCCTCGAGCTTCTGGCTCTGGCGCAATTGCTCGCGCGCCGCGTCGAGTTCGGCGGCGCGCTCCTTCTGCTGCGTGATGTCGCGCGCGGCCGAGTAGTTGAGGCCGCCCTCGGGCACCGCGGTCCACGACAGCCAGCGGTAGCTGCCGTCCTTGGCGCGGTAGCGGTTCTCGAAGCCGCGCGTGCGCTCGCCCTTGGCCAGCCGCGCGAGCTCGGCCTCGGTCGCGGCCAGGTCGGCGGGATGCACCAGCTGGCGGAACGGCATCGCCATCAGCTCCTGGCGGCTCCAGCCGAGCACCGCCTCCCAGGCGGGATTCACGCTCTCGAAGCTGCCCTGCCCGTTGGCCACGGCCAGCAGGTCCTGGCTCAGCTCCCAGGTGCGGTCGCGTTCGCGCGTGCGCACCTCGACCTCGCGCGCCAGCGATTCGGCGAAGGCCTGCAGCTCGAGCTGCGCCTCGCGCCGCGCGATCGCCGAGCGGATGCGCTCGCCGACCTCGCGCGTGAAGTCGAGTTCGTCGCGCGACCAGGCGCGCGCGCTACCGTGGTTGAGGTAGAGCAGCCCGACCAGCCCGCCGCGCTCGGTCAGCGGCATGTTGACCACGGCGCGCGCGCCGATGCCGTCGAGCGCATCGGCGGTGGCGCGCGTGCGCGGATCGTCGTGGGCATCGGCGAAAGCCACGGTCGTGCCCTGGCGCAGGTCGTCGATGTAGCTGCCGTAGTCGCGAAAGTGCAGTGTGCCGGCCAGGCTCTTGACGCCGGGCGCGGTCCAGTCGCGCTCGATCTCGATGGTCTCGGCCGCCTTGTTCACCACGCCGTAGCCCGCGCGGTCCACCTGCAGCTGCATGCCGAGCATCTGCGAGGCGGTGTAGGCGATCTCGCAGATGCCGTCCATGTCGCGGATGCGGTCGCTGAGCTCGATCAGCGCCAGCCGCCGCGACTCGGCGGCCCCGAAGATCTCGTGGGCCACGCGCAGCTTGGCCTCGGCCGCCTGCTTGGCCTCGCGGTCGGCCGCTTCCTTGAGCGCGCGCTCCATCACCACCGGCAGCCGCGCCAGCCGGCCCTTGCTCACGTAGTCGGTGGCGCCGCGCTTGAGCAGCTCGACCGCGTTGTCCTCGCCGATCACGCCCGAGACGAAGATGAAGGGCGTGAGCGGCGCCACCGCGCGCGCGATCTCGAGCGCATGCGCGCCCGAGAAGCCCGGCAGCTCGTAATCCGACAGGATCAGCTGGTAGCGCGCGCTCTGCAGCGCGCCCGTGAAGCCCTCCTCGTCGCACACCACGGTCACGCGCGCCCCGGGGAGCGCGGCGACCAGCGCCTCGGTCAGCAGTTCGACGTCGAAGCGCGAGTCCTCGAGGACGAGGATGTCGGGGGCCGTCGTGGAAGCCGTGCCGCTACTCATGGCGCCGGGTGGCCTTGAGCGACCCCGGCGGCGGTTCGTTGAGCACGGCCCAGAACACCCCGAGGTCGGCGATCGCCGAGACGAACCGGTCGAAAGCCACCGGCTTGACCACATAGGCGTTGACGCCGAGCTCGTAGCTGCGCAGCACGTCCGATTCCTCCTGCGACGAGGTCAGCATCACCACCGGGATGCTGCGCAGCGTCGCCGAGGCGCGCACTTCCTGCAGCACCTCCAGGCCGGTCACCTTCGGCAGCTTCAGGTCGAGCAGGATCACGGCCGGGTTGCCTTCGGCGCGATCGGCATGCTCGCCCTCGCGCTTGAGGTAGTCGAGCGCCTGCGCGCCGTCGCGCAGCACGACCACGTCGTTCGCCAGTTGGCTGCGCTCCAGGGCCACCAGGGTCAGTTCCAGGTCGCGCTTGTCGTCCTCGACCAGCAGGATCGGCTTAAGCATCCTCTTCTCCGTCAGTTGCGTTGCTCGAATTCGTTCCATCCGCCTCCGCGCCCGGCAGCACGAAGCCGAAGCAGGCGCCCGCGCCCAGTTCGCCGCGCGCCCACACCGTGCCGCCATGCCGCTCCACGATCCGCTTCACGTTGGCCAGGCCGATGCCGGTGCCCTCGAACTCCTCGGCCTGGTGCAGCCGCTGGAACACGCCGAACAGCTTGTCGACGTACTTCATCTGGAAGCCCACGCCGTTGTCCTCGACCTCGAGGCCCGTGCCGGCGTCGTTGCGCACCGCGCGCACCGTGATCACGGCGGGCTCGCGGGTGCGCGAGTACTTGACCGCGTTGGCCAGCAGGTTGCGCACCGTGACCTGCAGCAGCAGCGGGTCGGCGTACAGCGGCGGCAGGTTCGGCTCGACGCGCCATTCGATGGCGCGGGTCGGCTCGATGCGCACCAGCTCGCGCACCAGGCCCTCGACCAGCGAGGGCGTGTCGACCGTGCGCTTCTGCAGCGCGGCGCGGCCCATGCGCGAGAAGTCGAGCAGCGCGTCGACCATCTGGCCCGCGAAGGCCGCTGCGTCCTTCACGTGGCCCAGGTAGCGCCGCGCGCGGTCGGTCAGTTGCTGGCCCTCGGTCTGGGTCACCAGGTCGACATAGCCCGCGATGTGGCGCATGGGCGCGCGCAGGTCGTGCGAGACGGTGTACGAGAAGGCCTCGAGCTCGCGGTTCACGCGGCCCAGCTCGGTCGCCACGGCCGCGAGTTCCTCGGCGCGCCGCAGCACGATGCCGATCAGCGCCTGGCGCAGCTCGACGGCCGCGCCCACCTCGGCCGCCGACCAGGGGTTGGAATGCCCGCGGATGTGCTCGACCCAGCTCTGGAAGCTCAGCCGCGGATGCATGCGCTGGCCGTCCGGCACCATCGGCTTGCGCGGATCGCCGGCCCATTGCACCGTCTGCACGATCTCGGGCCGGAACCACAGGATCAGGTGGCGGTGCACCTGCGAGATCGAGATCGCCAGCACGCCGGCCGCGACCGCCTCGCAGTCGGCGAAGGGCTTGAAATGCCCGGCCAGCGAATCGCTGTCGTAGACCTCGACGCCGAGCCCGGCGATCCAGTGCGCGAGCTCCTGGATGCGCGGCTCGGGCGGCACGTCGCCCACGGTCCAGACCGCGTCGTCGAGCACCACGGCCGCGCCGGTGGCGCGCGCCACGCGCAGCAGCAGGGAGCCCTCCTCGACCAGCCGGCGCAGGGTGGCGTCGCTGTCGGCGAGCTGCGACACGGTCTGCAGCGTGAGCTGCCGCAGCTCGAGCCGGTCGGCCACCTCGCCGTGGGTCTGCTTGGCGTCGATCTGCATCGACAGCAGCTGGCCCATGTGCTCGCAGGCCAGCCGGGTCGCGGTGTCGAGGAAGCGCGGGTCGTGGTCGTGGCAGGAGATCAGGCCCCAGAGCTGGCCGCGCACCACGATCGACACCGACATCGAGGCCAGGGTGCCCATGTTGCGCATGTACTCGAGGTGGATCGGCGACACGCTGCGCAACTGCGCCTGCGAGAGGTCGATGCCGGTCGGCGCCAGCGCCGCGTCGCTCGAGACCAGCGGCACCGGGCGGTAGTTGGCGTCGGCGATCAGCCGGAAGTGGTTGACCAGGTAGAGCGCGCGTGCCTGCTGCGGAATGTCGGAGGCCGGGAAGTGATGGCCGACGTAGCTGTCGTAGCCCGCGTCGGCCGCCTCGGCCAGCACCTCGCCGTGGCCCGCGGCATCGAAGCGGTAGACCAGGCAGCGGCCGAAGCCCGTGAGCTGCTTCATCGCGCGCGCGACCAGCCCGGTGAGTTCGTCCACGTCGCGCGCCTGCTGCAGCGCGGGCAGCAGGACGCGGCTCAGCGCATAGATCGGCGCCTCGTTGCCCGCGGCCGGCTTCGCGGCCTCGAACTCGGCGATCAGGTGCTGCTCGGTGCGGTGCACCGCCACGTCGAACAGGCGGCCGTCGATCTCGAACGCGCCCAGCGACACCGGCGAGGCGCCGGGCTGCAGCACCGGCAGCGCCATGCCGCGCAGGCTCTGCGCCGCGGCGGCGGCTTCGCCCTCGGGCCAGTTGTCGCTCCAGGCCAGCCGCTCCAGGCCCTCGGCCGCCAGCACCAGCATGCGGCCGTGCGGCTGGATCGAGCCCGGCACGCGGATCGGCTCGAGATCGCAGCTCGTCAGGTCGGCCGCGTCCGGCGAGCCGGAAACAGCACCCGGGGCACCCGGCTGGTGAGGGTTCGAGGACGTGGGAAGTGCTGACACTTTCGAGGGGAAGGACGGGGCCGGATCGGCCGGCACGGGGTTGGAGGGGGAATGAATCGGGGTCGGATCGATCATGCCAGCGGCCCCGGGGGCCGCTTCGTCGGCCGATTCCTACCCGGCATGCAGGCTGGCGGCGCGGCTTGGGGACGGCGCGGTTCCGCCGTCGCGCGCGAG
>NZ_JBZAYE010000206.1:0-11269 GCF_058244205.1 Variovorax sp. 20P10.2.4 | reverse complement strand
GTTGACGTCGGCCTTGGCGATCAGCTCGTCGAGGACCGGGTCGTTGAAAGCCTGCCACCAGGGGCCGCGCGCGGCGCCCTCGGAGGGCACGGCGCGGGTCCAGCCGGCGGGCGGCGTGGCGCCCTGCTCCTTGAACTGGGCCGCCGAGGGGGTCTCGGGCAGGCCCGAGGGCACGCTCGCGCAGCCGGCCAGGGCCAGGGCCGCCACCAGGGGCAGCACGGCTGCGCGCAGCGGCGCCGAGAGGGATGAGAGCTTGAAGTTCATGATCGAGCTTCCTTCTTGTTCTGTGGTTCGTTCGTCATTCATGCGAGGTCCGCGGCGAGGCCGGCACCGGATGCAGGCCGCCACCATGGCCGCCGCCCGATCCACCGTGCGAACCGCCCGAGGCCGGCGCCGGATGGTCGGCCGACACGAAGTCCTCGCCATGCGGCACTTCGCCGTGCAGCTTCAGCGGCCGGTTGCCCGCGATGCGGCGCATCAGCACGTAGAACACCGGCGTCAGGAACAGGCCGAAGGCCGTCACGCCGATCATCCCGGCGAACACCGCCACGCCCATCGCCTTGCGCATCTCGGAGCCCGCGCCGGTCGACAGCACCAGGGGCAGCACGCCCATGACGAAGGCCAGCGAGGTCATCAGGATCGGGCGCAGCCGCAGCCGGCTGGCCTCGATCGCGGCCTGGATCGGCGTGCGCCCGGCGAACTCGAGCTCGCGGGCGAACTCCACGATCAGGATCGCGTTCTTCGCACTGAGCCCCACCAGCACGATCAGCCCGATCTGCGTGAAGACGTTGTTGTCGCCCCCCGAGATCCACACGCCCGCCATCGCGGCCATGATGCCCATCGGCACGATCAGGATGATCGCGATCGGCAGGGTCAGGCTCTCGTACTGCGCAGCCAACACCAGGAACACCAGCAGGATCGCCAGCGGGAACACCAGGAAGGCGGAGTTGCCGGCCAGGATCTCCTGGTAGGTCAGCTCGGTCCACTCGAAGCTCACGCCCTTGGGCAGGGTCTCGGCCGCGATCTTGGTGATCGCGTCCTGCGCCTGGCCCGACGAATAGCCGGGGGCCGGGCCACCGTTGATGTCGGCGGCCAAGTAGCCGTTGTAGCGCATGGCGCGTTCCGGACCGAAGGTCGAGTTGACCTTCATCAGCGCGGCCAGCGGCACCATCTCGCCCGAGGTCGAGCGCACCTTCAGCAGGCCCACGTCTTCGGCACGGGCGCGGTAAGGCGCATCGGCCTGGACGCGCACGGAGTACGTGCGGCCGAACTTGTTGAAGTCGTTGGCGTACAGGCTACCGAGGTAGATCTGCATCGTGTCGAAGATGTCCGTCACCGGCACGCCGAGCTGGCGCGCCTTGGTGCGGTCGATGTCCGCGTAGAGCTGCGGCACGTTGACCTGCCAGCTCGTGAACATGCCCGTGAGCTCGGGCGCGGCATAGGCCTTGGCCATGAAGGCCTTGACCGCCACGTCCATCTGGTCGTAGCCGACCGAGGCGCGGTCTTCGATCTGCAGCTTGAAGCCGCCCGTGGTGCCCAGGCCCGCCACCGGCGGCGGCGGGAACATCACGATGAACGCGTCCTGGATGCTCGAGAACGCGCCGTTGAGCTGGCCCGCCACCGCGCCACCGCTCTGGTCGGCGCGCTTGCGCTGGTCGAAGGGCTTGAGCGTGGCGAACACGATGCCCGAGTTCGAGCTGTTGGTGAAGCCGTTGATCGACAGGCCCGGGAAGGCGATGGCGTCTTCCACGTTCGGGTTCTTCTTCATGATCTCGCCCATGCGCTGGATCACTTCGTCGGTGCGGTCGAGCGTGGCGCCGTCGGGCAGCTGCGCGAAACCGATCAGGTACTGCTTGTCCTGCGCCGGCACGAAGCCGCTGGGCACGGCCTTGAACAGGCCGAAGGTCACGCCGACCAGCGCGAGGTAGATCACCAGCATCAGCGTCTTGCGCGAGATCACGCGCTTGACGCCGCCGCTGTAGGCCTCGGAGCCGCGATGGAAGAACTTGTTGAAGCCGCGGAACAGCCAGCCGAAGGCCTTGTCCATGCCGCGCGTCAGCGCGTCCTTGGGCTGGTCATGGCCGCGCAGCAGCAAGGCGGCGAGCGCGGGCGACAGGGTCAGCGAGTTGATCGCCGAGATCACGGTCGAGATCGCGATGGTCACCGCGAACTGGCGGTAGAACTGGCCCGTGAGGCCGCTGATGAAGGCCAGCGGCACGAACACGGCCACCAGCACCAGCGCGATCGCGATGATGGGTCCGGACACTTCGCGCATCGCACGGTAGGTCGCCTCGCGCGGCGTGAGCCCCGCCTCGATGTTGCGCTCGACGTTCTCCACCACCACGATCGCATCGTCCACCACGATGCCGATCGCCAGCACCAGCCCGAACAGGCTCAGCGCGTTGATCGAGAAACCCAGCACGTGCAGCACCGCGAAGGTACCGATCACCGACACCGGCACGGCCAAGAGCGGAATGATCGACGCGCGCCAGGTCTGCAGGAACAGGATCACGACCAGCACCACCAGCATGATGGCTTCGAGCAGCGTGTGGATCACCGATTCGATGGACGCGCGCACGAACTGCGTCGGGTCGTAGGCGATGCGGTATTCCAGGCCTTCCGGCATGTTCTTGTTGAGCTCGGTCATCGTCTTGCGCACGTTCGACGAGATGTCGAGCGCATTCGAGCCCGGGGCCTGGAACACGCCCATGCCGACGGCCGGATCGTTGTTCAGCAGCGAGCGCAGCGAGTAGTCGGCGGCGCCCATCTCGAGGCGGCCGATGTCGCGCAGCCGGGTCACGGCGCCGTCGGTGCCGCTCTTGACGATGATGTCGCCGAACTCTTCCTCGCTCTGCAGGCGCCCTTGCGCATTGATCGAGAGCTGCATGTCCACGCCCGACAGGCCGGGCGAAGCGCCGACCACGCCGGCCGCGGCCTGCACGTTCTGGCCGCGGATCGCGGCCACCACGTCGGAGGCCGAGAGGCCGCGCTGCGCCACCTTCTGCGGGTCGAGCCAGACGCGCATCGAGTAGTCGCCGCCGCCGAAGATCTGGACCTGGCCCACGCCTTCGATGCGCGCCAGCGGGTCCTTCACGTTCAGCACCGCGTAGTTGCGCAGGTAGTTGATGTCGTAGCGGCCGTTGGGCGACACGAGGTGGACCACCATCGTGAGGTCGGGCGCGCTCTTCACCGTGGTGATGCCGAGCCGGCGCACTTCCTCGGGCAGGCGCGGCTCGGCTTGCGAGACGCGGTTCTGCACGAGTTGCTGTGCCTTGTCGGGATCGGTGCCGAGGCGGAACGTGACGGTGAGCGTCAGCACGCCGTCGGTGGTCGCCTGGCTGCCCATGTAGAGCATGCCCTCGACGCCGTTGATCTGCTCCTCCAGCGGGGTCGCCACGGTCTCGGCGATCACCTTGGGGTTGGCACCCGGGTACTGGGCGCGCACCACCACCGAGGGAGGCGCGACTTCCGGGTACTCGGAGATCGGCAGACCGCGCAACGCGATCAGGCCGGCTATCAGCATCAAGAGCGACAGCACGCCGGCAAAGATCGGCCGGTCGATGAAGAATTTAGAGAGATTCATTTCGTTGGCTCCATCGCGCGGACAGCGCGATCCACGCCGCTTCGAAAAAGACGAGCGGCATCCAGGTGGCTCCCATCAAGGAACTTCGAGTAACGCTGGCGAGCCGGCCGTTGCCGCTGTCGCCGTTGTCGGTGTCCCGGGTTTCCCGGCGCGCCGGCCTGTGCTCAGGCTGGCGCGCGGGGCCCGGTGTCGTTCAGGACTTCGCGGCCTGCGCCACTTGTTCCGTCGGTTGTTGCGCCTTGCCGTCGGCCTTGGCGTCCATGGTCACGGTCTGCGGCGCCACCAGCGCACCCGGGCGGATGTGCTGCAGGCCGTTGACCACCACGCGGTCGCCCGCCTTCAGGCCCTTGCTCACGACGCGCAGGCCGTTGATCGAGGCGCCGAGCGCGACTTCGCGGTAGACCGCCTTGTTGTCCTCGCCCACGACCATCACGAACTTCTTGTTCTGGTCGGTGCCGATGGCGCGTTCGCTGACCAGCAGCGCGGTGTCGTTGCGGGCCTGGCCCATGCGGATGCGGGCGAACTGGCCGGGGATCAGGGCGCCGTCCTTGTTGTCGAAGGAGGCGCGCACGCGCACCGTGCCGCTGCGGGCGTCGACCTGGTTGTCGATCAGCTGCAGCTTGCCGACGAAGGGCGTGCCGTCCAGGCCGGCCGTGCCCATCTGCACCGGGATCGATTCGATCTGGCCGCGGGCGCTGGAGCCGCTCGGCAGGTCCTTCAGGGCCCGCGTGATCACCTGCTCGTCGGCATCGAAGCTCGCGTAGATCGGGCTCACCGAGACCAGCGTGGTCAGCACCGGGGCGCCGGGACCGGCCGCCACCAGGTTGCCCACCGTGACCTCGATCTTGCCGATGCGGCCCGAGACTGGGGCCCGCACCTGGGTGTAGCCCAGGTTCAGGCGTGCCGACTGCAGCGAGGCCTGGGCCGCGCGCAGGTTGGCTTCGGCTTCACGGCCGGCGTTCACGCGCTCGTCGTATTCGCGCTGGGCGATCGCCTGCTCGTCCCACAGGCGCTTGGCGCGCTCCTGCTCGCTGCGGCTGAAGGACTGGCGGGCCTGCGCCGACGCCACCTGCGCCTCGGCGCGCTCGACCTCGGCCGCGTACGGCGCGGGGTCGATGGTCACCAGCAGGTCGCCCTGCTTGACCAGCGCGCCTTCGCGGAAATGCAGCGACTGCACGGCACCCGCGACGCGGGAGCGCACGTCGACGCGTTCGACCGCTTCGAGGCGGCCCGAGAACTCGTCCCAGGCGTTGATCTCGCTCGGCGCCACCGCCGCGACCGAGACCGGGATGGCTTGCGGCGCGCCCGCGGCCGGCGCGTTGGCCTCGGCCTTGAAGCTGTGCATGCCCAGCACCGCGGCGGCCACCGCCAGCAAGGCGGTGACGCCGGTCACGGCGGGCCACAGGCCCTTGCGGGCCGCGGAGGAAAACGTTGGCTTGTTGTTCGACATGGTGATTCGTCCTTCTCTCAGATGACTCAAATGACTCGGATGACTTTTCGGGATGCAACAGTCCGTCCTGGCGCCCTCGCACCAAGAAAAACGGAGATTTCGGAAAAAGGCCGGCCGCACCGGGTGCCCCCGGTGGCTCGGCCGTATCGGCGGGGCCGTCGCCGCGTTGGCGACCGACCTCACCGCGCTAGCGGCTGGCTATCTGGCTGAGGTCGCTGGCTAACTGGGCTTCGGTGTCGCCCCTTGGGGCGGTGTGGTCGCCGCAAAGAATTCGCGGAAGTGCTGCTGCACGGTCGCCTCGCAGACCTTGCAGCCCATGCACTCGGCGTCGTAGAGCGCCTTGGGCCATTCGGCCGCGTTGCTCAGCACCGCGCTCGTGACCTCGATGCCGGCCGAACGCAGCCGGCCCGCGAAGGTCAGCGCCTCGTCGCGCATCGCGTCGTCCTCGCCCACCAGCACCAGCGCCGGGGCCAGCGACGAGAGGCGCAGCGAACCGCTGGGCACCGCATAGGGGTGGGTCGCGTTCGACGGGCAGCTCAGGTACTTTTCCCAGCCCGTGGCCCAGCGGCACTCGGGCGAATCGTTGGTCGCCTTGCGAAGCGACGCGGTGCCGGCGCAGGGATCGAGCATCGGCGACAGCAGGATCTGGCCCGCCAGCGGCGGATGGGCGCGGTCGCGCGAGATCAGGGCCACCGCCGCCGCCAGGTTGCCGCCGGCTTCCTCGCCGGCCAGGTAGACCTGGGCGCCGCGACCGCCGAGCTTCACGCGCTGCTTGTAGAGCCATTCGAGCGCCGCGTAGCCGACCTCGATCGGCTCGGGAAACGGCGACTCGGGGGCCAGCGGGTAGTCGAGCGAGACCACCACCGCGCCGGAGCCGGCCAGCAGGCGCGCCACGTTGCGGCCGTTGTCGAGGCCGCCGCAGATGAAGGTGCCGCCATGGAAGTGCAGCACCAGCGGCACGGTTTCGCCCTTGGGGCGCTGGCCGTAGACACGGGCGCCCACCGGATCGCGGCCGGGCAGCTCGATCGACAGATCGGCTTCCGCGCCTTGCCCCGCGGCGAGCGCGGCTGCTTCGGCGGAGCGGGACGATGGACGGGGTGACATGGGGACGACCTCGGGAAATGGGCGATGGTTGAAATATAAGGCGCCGACTGTCGCGTTAAACAGGGATGCAAGCCCTACTCTGTTTCCAAACTACGAACAATCGGACCGGGTCACCAAAGGGTTATGGCCTTGTGTGAGAATCCGCACCCCCCGGCGAGGGCCGGGTCTCAAGAACAGGCATTCGATGGATCAGATCCAGGCCATGCGGATCTTCGTCCGCGTCGTGGAAGCCGGCACCTTCACCCGCGCGGCGGACTCGCTCGCCCTGCCCAAGGGCACCGTCACCAAGCAGATCCAGGCCCTGGAATCGCGGCTGCGCGTGAAGCTGCTGAACCGTACCACCCGCCGGGTGACGGTCACGCCGGACGGCGCCGCGTACTTCGAGCGGGCGGCGCGGCTGCTCAACGACTTCGACGACATGGAAGCCAGCATGACGAATGCGCAGTCCAGCCCCACGGGCCGGCTGCGCATCGACGTCGGCACCTCGGTCGCGCGGCTGGTGATCCTGCCGGCCCTGGCCACCTTCTGCGACCGCTACCCCGAGATCCAGGTCGACCTCGGCGTCAGCGACCGCACGGTCGACCTGATCAGCGACAACGTCGACTGCGTGATCCGCGCCGGCGACCTCGCCGACCAGTCGCTGGTGGCACGGCGCATCGGCACCCTGCACTTCGTGACCGTGGCCTCGCCGGCCTACATCAAGCGCTATGGTGCACCGCAGCATCCGAACGACATCGAGAAGCGCCACCACGTGGTGAGCTACTTCTCGGGCACCACGCGGCGCGTCTACCCGCACGAGTTCAAGAAGGGCGACGAGCACATCGAGCTCAACGGACCCTACCGGGTGTCGGTCAACGAGAGCAACGCCCACATGGCGGCCGTGCTCGGCGGCTTCGGCATCTCGCAGTGCATCACCTTCATGGCCGAGCCGCACCTCGAGAGCGGCGAGCTGATCGAGGTGCTGCCCGACTGGCACCGCGACCCGCTGCCGATCCACGTGGTCTACCCGCCCAACCGCCACCTGAGCGCCAAGGTGCGCGCCTTCGTGGACTGGGCCGCCGAACTGTTCGCGAAGACGCCGCGGCTGCAGCGGCGCTGAGCGCCATGCTGTTCTCGCCCGAGCGCCACGAGCCCCTGCGGGCCGACACCTGGGACGAGGGCCGCGCGCGCGGGGCGATCGAAGCCATCGTGCGCGACACCGAGGCGCGCTTCACGCCCGAGGGGCTGTGGCCCATGCATCCAGGCGACGCGCCGGACCCCGCCCCGCAGTACCTGCTGTATTGGGGCGCCAGCGGCGTGATCTGGGCGCTGCAGCATCTGCGGGACCGCGGCGCCGCGCGGCTGGCGCGCGACTACGCGCCGGTCGTGCCGGGCCTGATCGCCGCCAACCGCGCGGCCATGGGTCGTCCCGCCGACGCCGGCTTCGCGGCCTACCTGATGGGCGACACCGGCATCCGGCTGCTCGAGCACCGGCTCCAGCCCTCCGATGCCATCGCCGACGAGCTCGCGCGGCTGTGCGGCGGCCACTTCGGCGACGAAACCCTCGAGCTGATGTGGGGCACGCCCGGCACCATGCTCGCGGCGCTGTTCATGCACGAGCGCACCGGCGAGCAGCGCTGGGCTCATATCTACCGCGACACCGCGCGGCGGCTGTGGTCGCAGCTCGAATGGTCCGAGGACTTCGGCTGCCATTTCTGGACCCAACAGCTCTATGGCCAGCGCTCGACCTACATCGACGCGGTGCACGGCTTCGTCGCCACCGCCGTGCCGCTGATCCATGGCCGCCACCTGCTCGACGACGCCGAATGGAACGCCTGGCGCGACTGCATCGCCAACACCGTGCAACGCAGCGCCGACCGCGAAGGCGCGCAGGCGAACTGGCGCCCGCGCCTGTTTCCGCTGCCCGATGCCTCGCGGCCGAAGCTGGTGCAAATGTGTCATGGCGCGCCGGGCTTCGTGATCTGCCTCGCGGACTTTCCGGGCGACGCGCTCGACGAGCTGCTGCTGGCCGCCGGCGAAACCACCTGGCAGGCCGGCCCGCTGAACAAGGGCTCGAACCTGTGCCACGGCACCGGCGGCAACGGCTATGCCTTCCTCAAGCTGCACCGCCGCTTCGGCGACGCCGCCTGGCTGGCCCGGGCGCGCGCCTTCGCCATGCACGGCATCGCGCAGACCGAGGCCGAGCTGGCGGAACACGGCCACCTGCGCTATTCGCTGTGGACCGGCGACCCCGGCTTCGCGATCTACCTGTGGGATTGCATCGAGGGCACGGACCGCTTCCCGACCCTCGACTGTTTCTTCTAGGCCGGCGGCCGCCGCGCGCGCAGCTCGCCCGCCGTCGTCGCCCAGGCCTTGCCCAGCATGCGCGTGAGATAGGCGCCCGAGGCCCAGCCGACCTGCTGCGCCACCGACAGCACCGATTCGTCGGTGCTCTGCAGCAGGTGGCGCGCGCGCTCGAGGCGCCGCTGCTGCTGGAATTCGAGCGGCGACAACCCGTAGGCCGCGCGGAACAGCCGCTCGACCTGCCGGCGCGAGAGCCGGTGCCGCGCCGCGAAGGCCTCGAGCGGCAGCGCCGCCGCCAGCGTGGCCTCGATGTCGCTGGCCAGCAGCGCGGCGATCACCGCGCCGGGCGTGCCGCGGCCGTCGGGATGCACCAGCGGGTTGGCCATGAGCCGCGCCGCCTCCATCACCAGCGCCCCGCAATGGGCCACGTGCGCCATCGAAGGCTCGGGCGATGCCGGCGTGCCGGCCATCTCGAGCAGCCGGTGCGACAGCAGGTTCAGCGCGCCGCTGCCCGCGCGCAGGCCCTGGGCCGGCTTCGCGATGCCGTGCGCGCGCAGCGCCGTGTCCCAGAACTCCGAGTCGACATAGACCGCGAGGTGCGTCTGGCGCAGCGTCATCGCGCTGGTGGCATGGGCGGCGCCGGCCGCGAACCAGAGGAAGTGGCCGGGCGAGGACTGCAGCGCGTCGCCGCGCGGATCGATCACGTCGAAGCGCCCCGCCAGCGGCACGAACAGCATGTCGCAATCGTGCGCATGCGGCGTGGTGGCGTAGCCGTCGAGCGTGCTCGCCACCGGCGTCGCCTTGTGGGCGAGGCGGTCGGCGAACGCGGAGATGCGCGGTCCGGATGGGGCGGCTGGGGACGGCATGGGGCCGATTGTGTGGTCAATCGCGCGGCCGATGTCGCATTCGTGCGCGCGCACGTCGCGAGCGGAGGCACGCGCGGATCGATCGGCAGGAAGACTAGGACCTCCCCTCCACCCGCTCCGCCAAGGACCTCCATGACCGCCAGCCTCCGCCCGCCACGGCGCCTCGCCCTGATGGCCGCCGCCGCCCTGCTCGCCGCCGCCTGCGGTACCGCGGCCGCCGCCGACACCTATCCCGCCAAGCCGATCACCATCGTCGTGCCCTTCCCGGCCGGCGGCGGCACCGACGTGATCTTCCGCGCGGTGCAGGTCAGGCTGCAGGCCGAGCTCGGCGTGCCGGTGATCATCGACAACCGCGCGGGCGCCGGCGGCACGGTGGGTACGGGCTACGCCTCCAAGGCCGCGCCCGACGGCTACACGCTGGTGGCCGCCACCACCACGACCATCGCCTCGGCCCAAGCCGTCTACCCCAAGCTGCCCTACGACCCGCTGGCCGACCTCGCGCCCGTGGGCACGCTGGGCACCACGCCCTTCGTGCTGGTGGTGGCGCCCACCCTGCCCGCGAAGAACCTCGCCGACTTCATCCGCGACGCCAAGGCCAGGCCCGGCACGCTCAACTACGGCAGCATCGGCAACGGCACCGCGAGTCATCTCGCGGGCGAGCTGTTCAAGCAGCGCACCGGCATCGAGATGACCCACATTCCCTACCGCGGCGCGGCACCCGCGCAGACCGACCTGATGGCCGGCCAGATCCAGGCGCTGTTCGACAACCCCACCGCGCTCGCGCCCCAGGTGCGCGCCGGCCGCATGCGCGCGCTCGCGATCAGCCAGCCCTCGGCGGTGTTCCCCGAGCTGCCCAGCTTCGAGGCCGCGGGCATCAAGGACTTCAAGCCCGAGCTCTGGTATGGGCTGATGGCGCCCGCAGCCACGCCCAAACCGGTGGTGGAGCGGCTGCGCACGGCGCTCGACAAGGCGCTACAGGACCGCAACCTGCGCGCCGACATGATGGCCAAGGGCGTCTCGCCCGCGAGCTGGTCGCCCGAGCAGTTCGGCCAGCGCGTGCGCGCCGACATCGCGCTGTGGGGCGGCATCGCGCGCTCCGTCAACGCGAAGGCGGACTGAATCATGGCGATGCAGCTCGTACGCGTCTTCGCCCGCCCCGGCACCCGCGCCGGCGGCAACCCGGCCCCGGTCTGGCTCGATGCCGATGCCATGTCCACCGAGGACATGCAGGCCCGCACCCGCGAGAGCGGGCACGAGTCGGTGTTCGTGCTCGCGCCCGACGATGCCGCCCGGCACCGCCTGCGCATGCGCTACTTCGTGCCGCGCCACGAGATGGAGATGTGCGGCCATGCCACGCTCGGCGCGCTGTGGCTGCTGCACGAGCGCGGCCGCTGGAGCGGCGAGCCGATCGCGGTGCAGACGCTCAGCGGCACGGTGCACGGCCGCTTCGTCGACGGCGCGGTCGAGATCAGCCAGCCCAGCGCCAGCATCGCCGTGGTCGACGCGGCCCTGGTGCGCGAGATCGCGCAGTGCCTGGGCATCGACCTGGTGCAGATCGTGTCGCCGGTGCTCAACGCCGCCACCAGCCGCGTGAAGACGCTGGTGCGGCTCGAGAGCCCCGAGCTGCTGCACGGCCTGCGGCCCGACTTCGCGCGCGTCGAGGCGCTGTGCGACCGGCTCGGCTCGACCGGGCTCTATCCCTTTGCATCGAATGCCGATGCGCGGGGCACCGAGGTCAGCGCGCGCCAGTTCCCGCGCTCCTCCGGCTATCCCGAGGACGCGGCCACCGGCATCGCCGCCGCGGCGCTGGCCTGGGGCCTGCGCGAGATGGCGCTGGTCGGCGCCGACGGAACGCTGGTCACCGTGCACCAGGGCGAGGCCATGGGCTCGCCCTCGGCGATCCAGGTGCGGCTGCCCGCGCAGGCCGAGGCCGCCGAAGGCTGCTGGCTGCGCGGCGACGCGCAGGCGATGGACGAGGTGCCG
>NZ_JBZAYE010000205.1:0-11280 GCF_058244205.1 Variovorax sp. 20P10.2.4 | reverse complement strand
GCGCGCGTCGTACAGCACGTAGGTGGCATGCAGGCCGGGCAGGCCGCGCGCGCCGTTGCCCGGAAAGATGTTGATGGTCTTGATGCCGAGAAAGCCGGCCTCGCTCCAGGCCGGCATGATCAGCACGGTGCCCTTGTCGCCGCTCGCGTTCTCGATGGCGTGCACGTGGCGCTGCGGCACCTGGGCCTCGGCCGCGAAGGCGGCGCGCAGCGCGGGCACGAGGCGCTCGAAGCCCAGCGGGGCGCGGGTGGCGGTGGCGTCGAAGTGCTTCATCGGGTGGGCGGGGTGGGTGCGATGGGGGCGGTCGCCAGCGCGGCTTCGAAGAACTCGGCGAGCGCGCGCTGGTAGGTGGTGCCGAAGCGGGCCTCGCTCATCGGCTCGAGATGGCCGGCGCCGGGCACCTCGATCAGCCGCTTGGGCTCGCGCGCATCGGCCAGCAGGCGCCGTGAGTGGTCGACGGGGATCACGGCATCGGCCGTGCCGTGGATCAGCAGCAGCGGGATCGGCGAGAGGGCGGCCACGTACTTCGAGGCGGCGTAGCGATCGCCCACGAGCAGGCCGGCGCCAGAGACCTTGTCGTTGGCGATCGAAGAATACGAATAGAAGGTCGACTCGATCGCCACCGCGCGCACGCCGGCGCGGTTGCCCGCGCCCACGGCCGCGATCGCGTTGGTGCCGCCGAGGCTTTGGCCGAACACGAGCAAGCGCGCAGGATCGACGTCGGCGCGCGAGCGCACGTGGTCGATGGCGCTGCCCGAGTCCTCGAACACGCCGCGGGGCTCGGGCTTGCCTTCGGAGTCGCCGTAGCCGCGGTAGTCGAACACGAAGACGTTGAAGTCCTGCTTCGGCAGCCAGGCGACGAAGCGCCAGTGCGAGGACATGTTCTGCGCATTGCCGTGGAAATGGATCACCGTGCCCTTGGCCTCGCGCGGATCGGCGCGGCCCGTGGCCGGAATGAACCAGCCGCTGAGCGCGGTGCCGTCGGTGCTCTGGAAGCGCACGCGCTCGTAGCGCAGGCCCAGTGCGTCGGGCGTTTCGTAGCGCACGCGGTCGGGGTAATAGAACATCGACTCGACGCAGCCGCCGAGCAGCAGCAGCGGCAGCGCGAGCAGCGCGCGGCCGGCCAGGCGCGCGAGACGGCGTGGAACGCTCATGGCGTGGTGGCGCGGCTTTCCGCCAGCATGTTGCAGAACAGCGCGCCCTGCTCGATCGCGTCGTCGAGCGCCACGTGGGTGTGCGGCAGGCCGGGGTCGAACCAGCGCCGCGGCATCGCGCGCTTGGTGCTGTCGCGGTAGTCGGTCTTCAGCAGGGCCATGGCGAAGGACTTGACGTCGAGCGCCGAATGGCTGAACGGGCTCTCGCCCGCGAAGCGCATCAGGTACCAGTAGACGAACAGGAAGTCGAAGCCCGCCGGGTAGGCCACGAAGACCGGCCGCGCCTTCAGGCCCTTGAGCCAAGCCACGTAGCTCTTCAGCATGCGCGGGCTCCTGCAGGTCGCTGCGGCAGGCGGCCCAGGCTTCGGGCTGCGTCCGCCACCACGCGGCGGTCTTCGGGTCGGCCTCGGCGCCGGGCAAGGTGTGCAGGTTGGCGCTGAAGGTGGACACCAGCTTCTTGTCGGCCGTGTAGGCGGCCGAGCCGAAGCTCAGCATCGAATGCGGGCCGGGGATGGGACCGTCGGATTCGACGTCGGTGCTGATGTAGATCTCTGTCATGGGATTCGATCGTTAGGAGGCGCGGTTTGCGCGAGGCCGGGCAGTCGGAAGACATGCAGGTCCTTCCAGTGTCCCGTCGAGTTCTCGATCAGCGCGACCTGCGTGCATTCCGCGCGAATGGCGCCCGAAGCCAGCAGCCGGGCCTGCAGTTCGCCAGCGGCGGCCTCCGCGTCGCTCGCGCTTCCGTGGGCCACCGTGAGATGAGGCACCACGCCCTGATGCTCGCCGCCGTAGGGCCGGAAGTCCGGAAAGGCCTCGACCAGCGTCAATGTCATCGAGACGAAGGGCGTCGCGGGTTCGGGCGCGAGGTAGGCCGTCGTTGGAAAGCGCCCGACCTTGCCGAGCACGAACGAGAACGCGCGGGTGCCGTCGAGCGCTTGCCGTGCGCGTGCCAGGACCTGCGCCGTGATCAGCGCGGGGTCCATGAAGGGCACGAGCAGCGTGATGTGCGCCGGCACGCCGAGCGCGACCGTTGCGTCGTAGTGCCGCCGCAGGTCCTCGACCATCGGCTCGGCGGCGGGGACCTTGACGGCGAATGCGGAGATGGGCATCGGGCGGAGGATAGCCGCTCAGGTGCCCGCAACGAGGCCCCATTCGAGCCCGAACTTCGCGAGGTACTTACGCAACCGATCCGCATCGTTCACCACGCTGCGCTGCGCCCGCGAGGCCTGGAACAGCTGCCTTCCGGCCTCCGACAGGCTGCGCGACTTCCGGCACACGCGCAGCACTGCCTCGAGCTGCAGCCGATCGAACAGGTCGAGCGAAGCGGCACGCGCCTCGCCGAGCAGCGCATCGAGGTCGGCAGCCTGTGATTCGCCCGCGAACGGCGCCGGCTGCGCGCGCTTCCACAGCCAGCGCAGCCGCGCGATCTCGGCCTCGACCAGCGCGACCGGGATGCGTCCGCCATCGGCCAGCGTGGCCAGCCGCGTGACGCTGGCCGAGAGGTCGCGGAAGTTGCCGCTCCACAGCGCCTCGGGGCTCTGGGCGAAGCGCAGGTAGGCGGCGCGTGCCTCGGCGTTGAAGCGCACCACGCGGTGGTTCTCGGCCGCATGCAGCGCCAGCAGGTGGTCGACGTTGGGCTCGATGTCCTCGGGGCGTTGCGCGAGGCCCGGCAGGTCGTAGGTCCAGAGGTTGATGCGCGCGAACAGGTCTTCGCGGAAGCGCCCCTCGGCCACGTCGCTGCGCAGGTCGCGGTTGGTGCCGGCGATGAGCTGGAAGTCGCTCTCGACCTCCTTGTCGGCGCCCACGGGGAAGAAGCGCTTCTCCTCGATCGCCTTGAGCAGCATGGCCTGCTCGTCGAGGCCCAGCTCGCCGATCTCGTCGAGGAAGAGCACGCCCTGGTGCGCCGTGCGCAGCAGGCCGGCGCGCTCGCTCGCGGCGCCGGTGAACGAGCCCTTCTTGTGGCCGAACAAGGTGGAGGCGGCGCCGTCGCCGCGCAGGGTGGCGCAGTTGACCTCGACGAAGGCGCCCGTGGCCTGGTGGCGCGACTGCTTGAGCTCGAACATGCGTCGTGCGAGGAAGGACTTGCCCGCGCCCGTTGGCCCCACCAGCAGGATCGGCGCGCGCGAGCGCACCGCCACGCGCTCGATCTCGTCGATCAGCGCGTTGAAGCGCGCATTGCGCGTGGCGATGCCGCTCTTGAGGAAGGCGACCGCGTCGCGCTGCTCGGCGTCGAAGCGGCGCGCGATGACGTCGTAGCGCGAGAGGTCGAGGTCGATCAGCACGTACTTGCCGGCTTCGCCCTCGCGCTGGCGCCGCGGCGGCGAGGTCTGCGCCAGCACGCCGGGAATGGTGCGCGACTCCGACAGCAGGAACATGCAGATCTGCGCGACGTGGGTGCCGGTGGTGATGTGCGACCAGTACTGCTCGCGCTCGGTGTCGAAGGGGTAGGCGCGCGCCCAGTCGTACAGGCGCGAGTAGACCTCGCCGAAATCCCACGGGTCGGCCAGGTCCATCGGCACCAGATTGACCGTGGTCTCGGGCGAGACGGCCGCGATGTCGGCCTTGACGAGCTCGGCCAGCGCCTTGTGCTTGAGCGTGTAGAGCAGCTCCATGCGCGCCACCACCATGTCCTCGTGCTGCGCGAGCGAGACGGTGGGGCGCCACTTGCTCCAGCGGCCGGCGCCCTGGCCGGCGTCGAGCTGGGTGCCGAGGAAGCCGATGACGACGATGGGTTTCATGGATAAGAAACTAGCTGAATTTATAAATTCTCTCGAATGCTAGCCGCATGGGCGTCGAGGTGTCAAAGGAAGGCAAGAATTTTTCCCCAGGAATATCAATGACTTGCGCGCTTCCGACCGCGCCGTGCCACGGATTGCCGCGACCTGGCACGCGGCCTGCAATGAAGAACCCGTCCGGATGCAGTTCATCCGCTCGCAGGTACCGCATGAAAGCGGTCCGGTGCCGCAGGCCAGACCTGTCTTGGGTCGGCGGTATGCCGCTATTGAACTGCCTGGCGACTGGACTCGATCCAGTTTGCTCATGGTTGAGCACCGTGTGGATCACATGGCGTTGCGGGTTCGATTCCCGCGAAAAACCCGGCGGTGCGTGCACCGCCATCCGATGGGGCGAAAGCCCCCCGCCCCGGCACACCGGAGCGATGGCGCAGAGCCCCGGTTCTGCGGCGCGCGCCACCGTGCCAAGCGCAGGCGGCTTGCGCACCGTGTGTGCGTCAGGGAATTGCGTGCGGCCATCGACGGCGAGGACGGTGAGGAGGGCGTTGCGATCGCGACGACAGGAGTCACCACCAAACCGCGCGAGCGCCGCGCTGCAGCCCCTGGCGACCGCGAGGCCCGCCGCCTGCCCTTTCGAGGGTCTGGATTCATTGCCAAGAACGAAACAACGAAACGAACGAAAAGCGAAGAAGGAGAGAAGAAATGTTGGGCTTCCACCAGATCACCATCAAGAAGAACGAGCGCGCACTGCTGCTGCGCAACGGCGACTTCGAGCAACTGCTCGGCCCGGGAAAGCATCGCGTGTTCGCGGGCTTCGATACCGTGAAGCTGGAGCGCTTCGCGCTCGGCGAGCCGGTGTTCGAGCACGAGCTGGCCGACTATTTCCTGGCGCGCGAGCCCGAACTGGTGGCGCGCGAGTTCGTGCAGGTCGCGCTCGGCGAAACCCAGGTGGGCCTGCGCCATGAGGACGGTGTGCTGGTGCAGATCCTGCCGCCCGCAACGCGCAAGCTGTACTGGCGCGGGCTGCGCGAGCAGCGCGTCGACGTGGTCGACGTGGCGGTCGATGCGCGCCTGCCGGCCGATCTGCTGTCGAAGCTGCAGAGCGTGGCGCTGCGTCCGCGTGCGGTGCAGGGTCTCGAAGGCGTGCTGCTGGTGCAGGTGCCCGAGTTCCACGTCGGCGTGTTGACGCTCGAGGGCCAGATGCAGGCGCTGCTGCCGGCGGGCAACCACGGCTTCTGGCGCTTCAACCGCCAGGTGGCGGTGAGCTGCATCGACCTGCGTTCGCAGATCGCGGAAGTGAGCGGCCAGGAGATCCTGACCCGCGACAAGGTGGGGCTGCGGCTGAACCTGTCGGCGGTGTGGCGCTTCGCCGACGTGCGGCAAGCCCTGGCCCAGATGCCGAAGCCGGCCGAGCATGTCTATCGCGAATTGCAGTTCGGTCTGCGCGCCGCGGTGGGCGAACAGACGCTCGATGCGCTGCTGGAGAACAAGGCGGCCATCGACCAGACGGTGCTGGCGCAGGTGCGCGAACGGCTCGAGGGTTCGGGTGTCGTGCTCGAGAGCGTGGGCGTGAAGGACATCATCTTGCCGGGCGAGATGAAGACCATCCTCGCGCAGGTGGTGGAGGCCGAGAAATCGGCCCAGGCCAACGTGATCCGCCGCCGCGAGGAAACCGCGGCCACGCGCTCGCTGCTGAACACCGCGAAGGTGATGGAGGGCAACCCCGTCGCATTGCGGATGAAGGAACTCGAGACGCTGGAACGCGTGGCCGAGCGGATCGACAAGATCTCGGTGATCGGCGGCCTGGACCAGGTGCTCAACGGGCTCGTGACGCTGCGGCCGAACGGGGCTTGAGCGGTCGGAAAGGGAAGATACGGGCACGCAGGCATGGAAGGGAGCGCCACTGCCAAAAATGTTGATGTTGCCGGCAGCCTGGGTAAGACCAGGTACGGCGGGCAAGTCGGTCGACGAGCAAGGTTGAGGATGCAGGTGCTGGCTCCGATGACGGGTCTGTCACTGGCGCGCGTTTCCAATCGTCGACTGGGCCGCTGGATTCAAGCACCGCGGTCGCCGTATTGATGCGGGTTCGACTCCCGCCGTGTCCACCATCAGAGGAAAAAAACTGGAGAAAAGCATGGAAGAGAAGAACGAAAAACAGAGCGTGAAGATCAAGCAGCCCCCGGTGCTGTTCAACAGGACCCAGGGCGTGATCGGCCAGCTCGCACGGCTGCTCGGCGGGCCCGTGGTGACCTACTGGAACAATCCGCGCGGCTCGGTGTGCCATTCGGACGTCGTCGCACTCTATGAAGTGCTCCAGAACGTCGGCCAGCACGAGACGATCTACCTGTTCCTGAAGTCCGGCGGCGGGAGCGGCCAGGTGTCGCTGCGGCTGATCAACCTGCTGCGCCAGCATTGCCGCGAATTGGTGGCGCTGGTGCCGCTGGAGTGCGCCTCGGCCGCGACCATGGTCGCGCTTGGAGCGGATCGCATCCTGATGGGACCCACGGCCTACCTGACGGCGGTGGACACCTCGCTCAACCACGCTTTGTCGCCCCTGGACCGGGACAACGACCGCGTGAGCGTGAGCCTGGACGAGCTCCAGCGCGTGATCCGCCTGTGGCGCGAACAGCAGGGCGACAGCACCGACAACGCCTACAAGTCCCTGTTCCAGTACGTGCACCCCCTGGTGGTGGGCGCGCTCGATCGTGCGGAATCGCTGTCGATCATGCTGTGCAAGGAGCTGCTGAGCTATCACATCGCGGAGAGCGAAGTCTCGGAACGCGTCGCCGCGACGCTCAACTCGAAGTATCCGTCGCACAACTATCCGATCCTGATGGACGAGGCTGTGAAGATCGGGCTGAAGGCCGAGCGTCTGCCCGACGAGATCAATCGCCTGCTGCTGCAACTGAACGGCCAGTACAGCGAAATGGGCCAGAAGGCCACCACGGACTTCGACGAGTTCCACGCCCATGGCAACGAGATCGTGAACATCTGGGAGAGCAGCGACATCCAGGTCTACTACCAGCAGGAGCGCGACTGGTTCTACCGTGCCGAGGAACGCCGCTGGATCACGATGAACGACAACAGCAGCTGGCGCCGTATCGACCGCCAGAAGGGAAAAATCCGAAAGGGTGTGCTGCACGTGGCATGAACACCCGCAGAGAGAACAAGAGGTAGATGAAATGCAAGAGAAGAACTACAAGCTGCACGAAGTGACCGACGGCGTGCCCGTGAAGATGTGGACCCGCGGCGTGCCCGTGGAAGACGAGGCGCAGAAGCAACTCGAGAACGCGGCCCGCCTGCCGATCGTGTTCAAGCACATCGCGGCCATGCCCGATGTGCACTACGGCATCGGCGCGACCGTGGGTTCGGTGATCCCGACCTTCAAGGCCATCATCCCGGCCGCGGTGGGCGTGGACATCGGTTGCGGAATGATGGCGTGCAAGACCACGCTGCATGCCAACGACCTGCCCGACAACCTGGGCCCGCTGCGTTCGGCGATCGAGAAGGCCGTACCGCACGGCTCGAACCCCAAGCGCATGGGCCCCGACAAGGGCTCGTGGGAAACGCCGCCCGACGAAACCGACGCTGCCTGGGCCAAGCTGGTGGATGAGTTCGATGCGATCTGCGAGGACTACCCGCGCATCAAGAACACGAACAACCACAAGCACCTGGGAACGCTGGGGACCGGCAACCACTTCATCGAGGTCTGCCTCGATGAGGCGGGTTCGGTGTGGTTCATGCTGCACTCGGGTTCGCGTGGCGTGGGCAACGCGATCGGCACGCACTTCATCGAACTCGCGAAGAAGGACGCGCAGCTGCACCAGCGCAACCTGCCCGACCAGGACCTGGCGTACTTCGAGGAAGGCGCCCAGTACTTCGGCGACTACGTGCGCGCGGTGGGCTGGGCCCAGAAGTTCGCACGTGCGAACCGCGAGGTGATGATGCAGCGCGTGGTCGCGGCCGCGCGCAAGGTCATCACGAAGCCTTTCGAGGCGCATGTGGAAGCGGTGAACTGCCACCACAACTACGTGAGCCGCGAAACGCACTTCGGCGAGGACGTGCTCGTGACCCGCAAGGGCGCGGTGAGCGCGAAGGCCGGTGAGCTCGGGATCATTCCCGGCAGCATGGGCGCCAAGAGCTACATCGTGCGCGGCAAGGGCAACCCCGAGAGCTTCATGAGCTGCAGCCACGGCGCCGGTCGAAAGATGAGCCGTACCAAGGCGAAGAAGCTGTTCACGATCGCCGACCAGATCGCCGCGACCGAGGGCGTGGAATGCCGCAAGGACGCCGACGTGATCGACGAGATCCCGATGGCCTACAAGGACATCGACGCGGTGATGGATGCGCAGAAGGACCTGGTGGAGGTGGTCTACACGCTCAAGCAGGTGGTGTGCGTGAAGGGTTAGCACAAGGAGGTCGTCTCGATCGGCCTCCCTTTTTCAGAGAGACCGGACGAGGACGACGAGATGAAGAGCAACAAGCAACGCCGCGCCGAGATCCGCGGCCGCCGCCTCGAGCGCGCGGCGCGCATCGAGGCGCAACTGCGGCTGCCCGAACAGCGGCACCTGCTGTCGCGGCGCGCGCCCGGTCTGGAGCCCGCCGACGTGGCGGTGCTGGCACGCCACAACAACACCTATGGCCCGCTGCCCACCTATTACGTCGACCGCGCCTTCACCTGCCGCGACTGCGGCGTCGAGCAGGTGTGGACGGCGAAGCAGCAGAAGTGGTGGTACGAGACGATGCACGCCAGCATCGACAGCCGCGCGGTGCGCTGCCTGCCATGCCGGCGGGCGCTGCGCGCGGCGCGGTCCGCCTCGCGCGAAGGCGAGGGCGCGAACCTGCTCGGCGAGATGTCGCAACGGCTGCGCGCGTTCGCCGACGCACCCGCTACGCCCGCGGCGCGCGCCGAGGTCGACGCCGCGCTCGAGAGCAAGTGGTGGGGCCTGCGCACGCTGGCGGTCGAGGCACTGGGCCATTGGGGTTCGGCGGCCGATCTCGCGCGCCTGCGCGCGCTCGTCGATGCCTGGCAACCGTCATGGAACAGCTGGGAGCGACAGGGCGCGCAGGTGGCGGCCGAGGCCTTGGCTGCGAAGCTGCGCCATCCGGCCGACGAGGACTGGGCACTCGAAGCCTGCCTGCGCGGCCATGCGAGCCCGTGGAACTGGCGTGCCTTCCTGGCCGCCATTCCGCCCGCGCGCCTCGCGGCATGCGGCGAAGCGGAGTTCGCGCGGCGCAGCGAAGGGCATCATCGGCTGTTGCGGTGGCTGGCGATGGCGCATTGCCTGGGTCTCGCGCCCGGGCCGGCGCAGGTCGCGGCATTGAACGCCCATGCGGACAAGGAGGTCCGCCAGTGGGCCCAACGATTCGGGAGAAAGCCGGAATGAGCGCATCGAAGGACGAGGTCGTGCCGATGGCATTGGAGGCGGCGGCGGCGCACGACGCGCTGCGCGCCACGCTGCAGCGCGTGGGCGTGGTGTTCGAGTTCATCGTCTGCCGCGTGGCCGGCGAGGCACCGTCCGTGGGTGAAGCGCATCATCGCGAGGTGCTGCGGCGGCTGGGCGAGGAAACGATGGCGCGGGCCGAACGCCACTGGCGCGAGGCCATGGAAAAGAACCCGTCCTTGCAGCCGGCCAGCTTCGATGCGCAACGGGCCTTCGACGTGGCGAGCGCAAGCGCGACGCGGCTCGACGCGGCGGCGGTGGTCGCGGCCGACAGCTATCCACCGAACCATCGCATCGCGCACACGCGCGACCTCGACGAGGTGGACTGGTTCGAATGGCTCTGCCAGGCCTTCGGCGATCCGCCCTATCCATTGGTCGTGGCCGACGAGACCGAGCGTGCCACGCTGTTCCCGCGCTTCTGCGAGGCCATCGGGCTGCTGCCGGACGAAGGCCTCGTGCTGCTCGACTGGGTCGGCGATCCGGAGCGCGAACCCGAGCGCAGCACGTGGAGCGCGTATTTCGAGGACGGCAAGGAGTGGTGGGGCATCTGGTGCTTCACCGTGTGGAATCCGCGCCGTGGCACGCTGGCCGCGGTGATGGCGAGTACGACGGATTGAATGACGCACGACAGGGAAAGGACAACGATGGAACCGCAACGACATGAAGAAGAACGCATCCGCTCGGCCCACCCGGTCGAGCCCGCCATGCGCGCGCAGATCATGGAAGAACTCGCCGCCATCGAGGCGCGGCACGAGGTCACGGTGCTGTTCGCCTGCGAATCGGGCAGTCGTGGCTGGGGCTTTGCCTCGCCCGACAGCGACTACGACGTGCGCTTCATCTACGTGAACCGCCTGCCGTGGTACCTCACGGTGACGCCGCGGCGCGACGTGATCGAGCTGCCGATCAGCGGCGATCTCGACATCAACGGCTGGGACCTGCGCAAGGCGCTGGGGCTGATGCGCGAGTCGAACCCGACGCTGCTCGAGTGGCTGCGCTCGCCGATCGTCTACCGCGAGGACGCGCAGGCGATGCCGCGCTTTCGCGCGCTGTCGGAGGCGGTGTTCTCCAATGCGCGCGGCTGGCATCACTACGCCTCGATGGCGAAGAAGAACTTCCGCGAGCACCTGCAGGCCGAGACGGTGCGCTACAAGAAGTACCTCTACGTGCTGCGCCCGATGCTGGCCGCGCGCTGGATCCGCATGCGGCCCGGCGTGCCGCCGATGCGCTTCGCCGACCTCGCGCAGCACACGCTCGATGCGGTGCGCGATGCCGCGCTGATCGACGAGATCAACGCGCTGCTCGAGGTGAAGATGCGCGCCGGCGAGGCCGCGACCAGTCCGCGCTGGCCGGGCATCCATGCCTTCATCGAGGCGGAGCTGGCCGCGCATGCGGCCGAGCCCGTGACGGCGCTGCCGCCGGCCGATGCGTCGGGGCTCGATGCCTTCCTGAGCGACACGGTGCTGCGTTTCGGAGGCGGCGATGCGAAGGGCGCGGTGCGCCACGAGTCGCAGGGTTGCGGCTGAGGACGCAGCAAGGACAACGGGGAACAGGGGCGCGCGAGGACCGCGCCCACTACGAGAAGAACAGCCATGAAAGAAGAAATCCAACGAGAACAGGCGCATGCGGCGCCGTTGCAGGCCGTCGTGCTCGACGGCTCCCAAGGCGAGGGCGGCGGCCAGATCCTGCGCACCAGCCTCGCGCTGTCGATGGTCACGGGCCAGCCCATGGCCATCGAGAAGATTCGCGCCGGCCGTGCCAAGCCGGGCCTGATGCGCCAGCACCTCGCGTGCGTGAACGCGGCCGCCGCCATCAGCGGCGCGGCCGTCGAGGGCGTCGAGCTCGGTTCGCAGTCGCTGCGCTTCACGCCGGGCCCGGTGCGCGCTGGCGAGTACCGCTTCGCGATCTCGGGCGCGGGCAGCTGCATGCTGGTGCTGCAGACCGTGCTGCCGC
>NZ_JBZAYE010000204.1:0-11340 GCF_058244205.1 Variovorax sp. 20P10.2.4 | reverse complement strand
CACTTCCTTCACCGGGAAGCCCGCGACGCGGCCGGTGCCGGCCACGTCGCTGTCGTAGTAGGCGCCCTCGGCGCCGAGCTTGACCACCACCAGCTTCGCGCCGCGCTCGCGGTAGAAGCGCGCCACGTCCTCGGGCTGGTCATGGCCGGTGAGCAGCAGGCCCTCCTCGATGCCGGGCAGCACCCAGTCGGCGCGCGCTGCCAGCTCGTTGATCCAGTGGCGCATGGTCTCCTTCGAGGACCACAGCGTCGGGCGCAGGTTGGTGTCGAAGGAGATGGTGCGGCCCGCGGCGCGCATCACGTCCATCGAACGCAGCGCGGCCTGCAGGCTGGTCTCGGAGATGGCCGCGAACACGCCGGTGGCATGCAGGTGGCGCGCCGAGCGCAGCCAGGGCTCGTCGATGTCGGCCGGGCCCATGTGGCTCGCGGCCGAGCCCTTGCGGTGGTATTCGATCGGCGGGTCGCTGCCGTCGGTGACGCGGCCCTTGAACTGGAAGCCGGTGCGCTGCGTGGCGTCGGCGATCACGTGCGAGCAGTCGATGCCCTCGGCGCGCATCGCGTTGAGCAGCGCGCGGCCCATCGAGTCGGTGCCGAGCCGGCTGGCCCAGCCCACCTTCAGGCCCAGGCGCGACAGGCCGATGGCCACGTTGGTCTCGGCGCCGGCGGTGCGCTTGTGGAAGGACTGCGCATCCTCGATCGGCCCCGGCCGGTCGGCCACGAGCAGCAGCATGGCCTCGCCGAACAGGGCGACGTCGAAGGCGGTGGGTTCTGTCATCGGTGTGAGTGGTTTCGCTACGCGCGCGCGGCGCGGATGAAGTCGATCTGCGTGCGGACGACGGCCTCGAGGTCGTCGCCCACGAGCGGGTATTCGATGGCGTGCGGCACGTCGGCCGGCAGCGCGCGCAGCACGGCGCGCCAGGGTGCCACGGAGTCGCCCAGCGGCACCGCCACCCACTTGTGCGGCAGGCGCTGCGCGCCCTTGCAGTGCACGTAGCGCACGCGCTGGCCGAGCGCCTGCGCGGCCTGCAGCGGGCATTCGCCGACCCAGTGCCAGTTGCCCATGTCGAAGGTCATGCCCAGCGACACGCCCGCGCGGTCGGCGGCTTCGAAGAAGGCCTGCAGCGCGGGCACGGTGCCGGCGCGCACGCTCTGGTCGTTCTCGATCACGAGCTCGACGCGGGTTTCGGCCAGCTCGACCTTGAGGCCCCAGAGCGAGCCGTGCGAAGACGGCTGGAAGTCGCCGATCGACATCTTCAGCCGCTTCGCGCCCACGCGCGTGGCGGCCGCGATGCCGCGCTTGAGCGCGGCGCTGTCGAGCCAGCCGCCCTGGGCCCACAGGCCCTCGGGGCTGGAGTAGACCGAGGCCAGGCCGTTGAGCGCCGGCAGTTCGGCCTCGGCGTCGCGCAGCATCTCGCCGCGCACCTCCACCGAATCGGCGCCCGCGCGCTTCGACAGCTGCGAGCACCAGAGCTGGCCATGGCGTCCCACCTCGGCCGCGCCGAAGGAGGACAAGGAAATCAGGACCTCGAAGGACATCAGTGGGCCTGGTGCGAGCTGAGGATCTGGCCCAGGAACTGCCGGGTCTTCTCGTTCTGGGGATTGCCGAAGAACTCCTCGGGCGGCGCCTGCTCCACGATCCTGCCCTCGGCCATGAAGATCACGCGGTCGGCCACGCTGCGCGCGAAGCCCATCTCGTGCGTCACGCACAGCATGGTCATGCCGTCCTCGGCCAGGCCGATCATGGTGTCGAGCACTTCCTTCACCATCTCGGGGTCGAGCGCGGAGGTGGGCTCGTCGAACAGCATGATCTTGGGCGTCATGCACAGCGCGCGCGCGATCGCCACGCGCTGCTGCTGGCCGCCCGAGAGCTGGCTCGGGTACTTGTGGGCCTGCTCGGGAATGCGCACGCGCGTGAGGTACTTCATCGCCACCTCCTCGGCCTGCGCCTGCGTCATGCCGCGCGAGCGCATCGGCGCCAGCGTGCAGTTCTGCAGGATCGTGAGGTGCGGGAACAGGTTGAACTGCTGGAACACCATGCCGACCTCGGCCCGCACCGCGTCGACGTTCTTGCCGCCGGCCGTGAGCTCGATGCCGTCGACCTCGATGCGGCCCTTCTGCACCGTCTCGAGCCGGTTGATGCAGCGGATCAGCGTCGACTTGCCCGAGCCCGAGGGCCCGCAGATCACGATGCGCTCGCCCGTGCGCACGCTGAGGTCGATGCCGGTCAGCACCTGGAAGTCGCCGTACCACTTGTTGACGGCTTCCATGCGGATGATGGGGTCGGTCATGAGGTGTTCCGCTCCCGGCTTACTGCATCTTCGGCAGGTCGGCCTGCAGCCACTTCTGGTAGAGCTTGTTGAGCTCGCCGTTGGCGGTGTTCTTGGCCACGAAGTCGTTGACGGCCTTGGTCAGCTCGTCCTGGCCCGGACGCAGCGCGATGCCCATCGACTGCTGCACCAGCGTGAACTTGTTTTCGTAGGTGCCGGCGGGCACGCGCTTGGCGATCTGGGCGGCCACGGTCACCGAGCAGCCGATGGCGTCGACCTGGCCCGAGATCAGCGCCTGCATGGCCGAGGCGTCGTCATCGAAGCGGCGGATCTCGGTGCCTTCGGGCGCGGCCTTGGTCACGGCCACGTCCTGGGTCGAGGCACGGGCTACGCCCACGCGCAGGCCCTTGAGGTCACCGGCGGCCTTGATCGGGGTCTTGGTCGCGCCGTACAGCACGATGGTGGCGGCCGCGTAGGGCTGCGAGAACTGCACCTGCTTCGCGCGCTCGGGCGTGATGGCCAGCGAGGCGACCAGCAGGTCGACCTTGTTGGTCAGCAGGAAGGGAATGCGGTTCGGGCCGGTCACCGGCACGATGTTGGCCTTCACGCCCCAGTCCTTGGCCAGCAGCTTGGCCACGTCGGCGTCGTAGCCGTCGGGCTGGTTCTTCGCATCGGTGGTGCCGTAGGGCGGGAAGTCGACCAGCATGCCGATGGTGATCTCGCCCTTCTTCTTGATGTCGGCCACGCTCTGCGCCGAGGCGAAGGGGGCGAACACGGTGAGGGCGGCTCCGAGGCCGAGGGCTGCGATCGCTGCGCGGCGGGTGGTGGTGCGGGTCATGGGATGTGTCTCCTGAAAAAGAAAGGAAGCGACGGAAAAAACGAAAGCGACGGGGAAGATGGCGAACGGGGAAATCAGCGGGCCAGCGCGCGTGCGCGCTTGCGCTCCATGCGCGCGGCCAAAAGCGACAGCGGCCAGCAGATGACGAAGTAGATGGCGGCCACCACCGAGAACACGATGAGCGGCTGGAAGGTGGCGTTGTTGACGATCTGGCCGGCGCGCGTGACCTCGACGAAGCCGATGATGGCCGCGAGCGACGTGCCCTTGATGATCTGCACCAGGTAGCCCACGGTGGGCGCGAGCGCGATCCTGAAGGCCTGCGGCAGCACCACGTCGCGCATGCGCGCGCTGTAGCTCAGGCTCAGCGCCTGCGCCGCCTCCCACTGGCCGCGCGGAATGGCCTCGATGCAGCCGCGCCAGATCTCGCCGAGGAAGGCCGCGCTGTTGAGCACCAGCGCCACGCCCGCGGCGACCCAGGGGTTGATGTCCAGCCCCAGCACCGGCGCGCCGAAGAACACCAGGAACAGCTGCAGCAGCAGCGGCGTGCCCTGGAAGATCTGGATGAAGGTGGTCGAGACGCCGCGTGCCCACGCCGATTCGGACGTGCGCATGAGCGCGATCGCGAGCCCCAGGATCGCGCCGCCCACGAAGGCGATGGCCGACAGCGCGAGCGTCCATTGGGCCGCTTCGAGGATGAACAGGAATTCGGAAAAGCCGAAGGTGCGCATGGTGTGGTGGTCTCCGTCGGTCGACGCTTACCGGCGGTCCGGGTAGTTGAGCGTGCGCTTGTAGATCAGCTTGAACATCGCCGAGAAGGCGAGCGCCAGCGCGAGGTAGATGGCCGCGACCACGATGTAGATCTCGAAGCTGCGGAAGGTCTGCGACTGCAGGTTGGCGGCCACCGAGGTCAGGTCGTCGGTCGAGATCACCGAGACCACCGCCGAGCTCAGCATCAGCAGGATGAACTGGCTGGTGAGCGCGGGATAGATGGCCTTGAGCGCGGGCTTGATGATGATGAAGCGGAAGATCTCCCAGGACTTGAGGTTGAGCGCGCGGCCCGCCTCGATCTGGCCCTTGGGAATGGATTCGATGCCGGCGCGGATGATCTCGGTGGCGTAGGCGCCGAGGTTCACCACCATCGCCACCAGCGCGGCCGTCTGCGGCGACCAGCGCAGGCCGATGGCCGGCAGCGCGAAGAAGAAGAAGAACAGCTGCACCAGGAACGGCGTGTTGCGGATCACCTCGATGTAGGCGTTGATCACGAAGCGCAGCCAGCCCGGCCCCGAGGTCTTGCCCCAGGCGCAGAAGATGGCCACTACCAGTCCGAGCACGGTGGCGACCAGCGACAGCTGGACGGTGATCCACGTGCCCTTGAGCAGCAGCGGCCAGGCGGCGAAGACGGCGTCGAATTGAAACTGGTAGTTCATGGTCCGGCTGCGGCGCGGGTGCGCGCGCCGAGTGGAAAAGCAATGCTTGCAGCTTATATGAAACCGGTTTCACGATGACCGAGGGATTACCCTAGTCGGCCTTTGCGGGGGAGCGCTGCCTACACTTCCGCGATGCTCACACCCCTGGCCGACCCCACGACCGCGCAGCTGGACGACATGGCCGAAGACCCCGGCGCCACGCTCGCCGAGACCTCCGCCCATGCCCCCGCCGTGAAGCACCTGCGCCAGGCCCTGCTGTGGCCCGTGCGGCTGATGCCGGTGCGCGATGCCAAGTCCGCGCACCAGGCGCCCTGGCACCTGCTGCGCGAGATGGGCGAGGCCTCGCCCTGGCGCGAGGAGATCGACGAATACACGGGCGACAGCAGCCGCTTCCACCAGCGCCACTACAACGAGTTCGTGAGCTTCCTGCCCTACGTGCAGCGCTTCCTCTATGGCGAGGGACGCTCGCGCGCGCAGGCCGGCGGGCCCGAGTCGGGCAGCGACGGCGATTCGCCGATGCGCATCTTCCGCCGCCACGACATCGCCGCGGTGCGCGTGGTCACGCGCGCCGGCGAGGCGCCGATCACGCTCGAGGTGGTGCACTGCGACCTCTACTTCTTCTTCGACGTCGACGTGGTGCTGCTGAACCTCGAGGTCGGCGTGAACGACCTGAGCCTGGCGCAAGCGCAGGAGCTGCTCTATCGCTTCGGCCGCGCCTATCCCGCGGGCTGGGATGCCGAGGGCGGCGCGCTGCACTGCATGGCCAGCGTCGAATGGCTGGCGGCCGACGGCCGCGTGCTCGCCAGCTCCGACGCGCAGCACAGCGAGGCCTTCATCTCGCACGTGGCGCAGCACCGCGCGCCGCGCATCTCGGCCCACTGGGCCTACCTGATGCAGCCGCTGGTGAGCGACCATTCGGAGGACAAGGGCGCGCTGCGCTACCGGCAGATCGAGTACTACCGCATGCCGGTGATGGCTTACCTGTCGCTCGACGATCCGAAGCGGCTCACGCGCAACGACTTCATCCGCCTCGGCCTGGTCACGGGCGCGGGCGAGGCCGAGGCGGCGCTCGCGGGACGCCAGGACCACCTGCCCTATGCCGACCACCACCTGGCCGACTTCGAGAGCCGCTACTGCTACGACCGCTTCTGGGTCGATGCCGGCGCGGCCCCCCACACGCGCTACCTGTGCAACGGCCATGCGCTGATCGTGGTGGGCGATGCGCGCTCCGAGTTCTTCTGCTGCCGCGACCGCGGCGTGCTCGCGCAGTTCCGCCACCAGCACTTCCTGCTGTTCCTGATCGCGCACTTCCAGAAGGCCTCGCTGCTGATGTTCTCGGACCAGCTGGTGGAGGCGCTCAAGCGGCTCGACATCCGCAGCACGCCGAGCGTGAAGCGCTTCAAGCGCGCGATCCGCGCGAGCTTCGAACGCTTCCTGCGCTTCACCCACCGCTACTGGTTCCACGAGATCTCGGAGCAGGCGCAGGTGCGCGCGCTGTCGCACCTGTGCGCCACCCACCTCGGGCTCGATCCGCTCTACGACGAAGTCAAGGAGCGCATCGCCGACATGAACACCTACCTCGACGCCGACAGCCTGCGGCGCCAGGCCAACACCGTGGTGCGGCTCACGGTCGTGACCCTGTTCGGCCTGATCGGCACCATCACCACCGGCTTCCTCGGCATGAATCTGCTGGCCGAGGCCGAGGCGCCGCTGTGGCGCAAGGCGATCTGGTTCGGCGTGGTGCTGGTGTTCACGACCTGGCTCACGGTCTACACCATGGTCAAGTCGCAGCGGCTGTCGGACTTCATCGACGTGCTGTCGAACGACCGCATGAGCTTCCGGGAGAAACTCGGGGCGCTGGTGCGGGTGTGGCGGCCCGGGGCCGACTGAAACCGCGCGCCGGCCTCAGCCGCCGAACGACACCTGCGCGCTGTCGACCGCGCGGATCGGCACGCCGAAGCTCGTGATGTCCGCGAGCGTGGCGTTGTGGTGGGCGCGGATCCGCGCGCCCGTGGCATGCGGCTTGTCGTGCGAGGTGTGGGCGTCGGCCGCGAGCGTCACCGCGTAACCCAGCCCGGCCGCGCGGCGCACCGTGGTGTCGACGCAGAACTCCGACGAATAGCCGCAGACCACCACGCGCTTCACGCCACGCTCCGAGAGCCAGGCATCGAGCGGCGTGCGCAGGAAGGAATCGGGCGTGGTCTTGCGCAGCCGCGCGTCGCGCGTATCCGTATTCAGCGCGCCGGCGAGCTGCCAGCGCTCGGAGTCGAACACCAGGTCGACCTCATTCTCGTGCTGGATGAAAGCCACCGGCACGCCGGCCGCGCGGGCACGCTCGGTGAGCGCGTTGATGCGCTCGATCACCGCGGCGGCTTCGTGCGGACGCGGGGCGTCGTCGACGAGGCCGCGCTGCATGTCGATGACGAGGACGGCGAGAGTCATGGGAACCCTTTCTGGTGCGCGGGACGGTGAGGCCGAAGGATCGCACAGGACGCGCCAATGCCCCTGCCCGGCGAATGTTTCTGACGTTGAAACCATTGCCCACGCACCCGCCGCTAAGCTCGCGCCGCCCGCAGAACCACACAACACCTGCCATGACCGACCCCAACGCTCCTTCCCTTTCGCAGCGCCTGCGCAGGCGCGCCACCGCCGCCTTCGCGGCCGCCTGCGCGCTGCTGGCCGGCTGCAGCAGCAACAGCGGCTGCGAGGTTCGCTACGACGCCTCGCCGCAGTTCAAGGGCTGCACCTTCGAGAACATGGACAACCCCGACGTGCTGCCCAACCAGAGCACGTGGAAGATCTGGACCCGCTTCTTCTTCGAGACCAAGACCGATTCGGTGCCCACCGATGCGATCCCCGTGAAGCCGCTGACGCCGGCCGCGCTGGCCGCGCTCGATGCGCAGGCCAACCACGTGGTGCGCCTGGGCCATTCCTCGCACCTGCTCAAGCTGCGCGGCAAGTACTGGCTGATCGATCCGGTGTTCGGCGAGCGCGTGTCGCCGTTCTCGTTCGCGGGGCCCAAGCGCTTCCACCAGCCGCCGATCGCGCTGCAGGACCTGCCGCCGATCGAGGGCCTGATCCTCTCGCACGACCACTACGACCACCTCGACGTCTACACCATCGAGTACCTCGCGAAGCGGGTGCAGCACTACTTCGTGCCGCTGGGCGTGAAGGCGCGGCTGGTCGCGATGGGCGTGCCGCCCGAGCGCATCAGCGAGCTCGACTGGTGGCAGGGCGGCGAGCACGACGGCGTGAAGCTCACGGCCACGCCGGCGCAGCATTTCTCGGGCCGCTCGCTGACCGACCGCGGCCGCACGCTGTGGGCCTCGTGGGTGGTGCAAAGCGGCGAGCAACGCATCTTCTACAGCGGCGACTCGGGCTACTTCCCGGGCTTCAAGCAGATCGGCGAGCGCTTCGGCGGCTTCGACCTCGCGCTGATGGAGAACGGCGCCTACGACGCCTACTGGCCCGCGGTCCACATGACGCCAGAGCAGAGCGTGCAGGCCTTCGAGGACCTGCGCGGCAAGGTGCTCTACTCGGTGCACAACAGCACCTTCGACCTCGCTTTCCACAGCTGGCACGACCCGCTGGACCGCATCGCGAAGCTCACGCAGGAGCGCAAGATCGAACTGGCCACGCCGGTGATCGGCGAGGTGCTGACGGTGGGCCAGGCGCGCACCAACGTGCGCTGGTGGGAAGGCCTGAAGTAACGGGCAGCGAGCGGCTAGCCGCGCTCGCGCCGCTCGCGCGCGCGGCGCTGCTGGCGCGTCTCGAGCGCCTGCGCCGCCACGCGGTCCTTCGCGCGCTTCTTCTCGGCGCGCTTGCCGCGGAAGTGCCGGCCCACGAGAAAGCTCCCGATGCCGGTCACGATCGCGATGACGAAGCCGATGGTGCTGATGTCGAGGCCGCCCATCAGAGCACCCGCACGATGCTGGTCGGCTTGAAGCCCAGGTCGGCCGCCTTGCCCTTGCGCGCGCGGGCGCCGCGTGCGTTGTTGAGGGTGCGGATCTCGAGCGTCTCGTCGCGCTCCTTGCCGCCGCGGCCGATGCCCTCGATCTTCACGCTGCGCGTGTAGGCCGCGGCACCCGCGAGGGTGTCCTTGGGCTCGAGGTCGATCAGCGTGAGGCCGCGGCCACCCTTGGGCAGGCTCTTGAGCTCGGCGATCTCGAAGGTCAGGATGCGCCCGCCCGTGGAGGCACAGGCCACGTGCGTGGCCGCGGGCATGGGCTCGGCGCCGCCGGCACCGCCCACCAGCGAGGGCCGGCACAGCTGCTCGCCCTCGCCCACGTCGATGAAGGCCTTGCCGCCGCGCTGGCGCGACATCATGTTCTCGACCGTGGCGATGAAGCCGTAGCCGCCCGAATTGGCCAGCAGCAGGCTGGCCGCGACCGGGCCCGCGAAGTAGTGCGTGACATGCGTGCCCGCATCGAGCTCGATCAGCGTGGTGACCGGCTGGCCGTCGCCGCGCGCGCCCGGCAGCGAGGCCACGGGCACGGTGTAGACGCGCACGCTCTTGTCCTTGGCGCTGCCGAACACCAGCAGCGTGTCGACGCTGCGGCATTCGAAGGCGCCGTAGAGCGAGTCGCCCGACTTGAAGCTGTACTCGGGCGCCGCGGCGCCGTTGCCCGCGGCCTTCTCGCTGGCCCAGCCCTTCTGCGCGCGCACCCAGCCCTTCTGCGAGACGATCACGGTGACCGGTTCGTCGACCACCTTGACCTCGGCCACGGCGCGCTTCTCGGCCTGGATCAGCGTGCGGCGCGGGTCTTCGAAGGTCTTGGCATCGGCCTCGATCTCCTTGACCAGCAGGCGGCGCAGCGTGGCAGGGTTGGCGAGGATGTCCTCGAGCTTTTTCTGCTCGATGCGATGCTCGTCGAGCTGCTGCTGGATCTTGATGGCCTCGAGCCGCGCCAATTGGCGCAAGCGGATTTCGAGGATGTCCTCGGCCTGGATCTCGCTGAGCTTGAAGCGCTCGATCAGCGCGGCCTTCGGATCTTCGGCCGCACGGATGATCGCGATCACCTCGTCGACATTGAGCAGCACGAGCTGCCGGCCTTCGAGGATGTGGATGCGATCCATCACCTTGTTGAGGCGGAAGCGCGTGCGCTTCTCGACGGTGATCTCGCGGAACGCGATCCACTCGGTGAGCATCTGGCGCAGCGACTTCTGCGTCGGCTTGCCGTCGATGCCCACCATCGTGAGGTTGATCGACGACGAGGTCTCGAGCGAGGTCTGCGCCAGCAAGGTGGTGATGAATTCCTCCTGGCTGATGCGCGAGGTCTTGGGCTCGAACACCAGGCGCACGGCGGCGTCCTTGCTCGACTCGTCGCGCACCACGTCGAGCACCGAGAGCATCGCGGCCTTGACCTGGGTCTGCTCGGTGCTCAGTGCCTTCTTGCCGGCCTTCACCTTGGGGTTGGTGATCTCCTCGATCTCCTCGAGCACCTTCTGCGTGCTCACGCCCGGCGGCAGCTCGTTGACCACCAGCTGCCACTGGCCGCGCGCGAGGTCCTCGATCTTCCAGCGCGCGCGCACCTTGAGCGAGCCGCGGCCACTGCGGTAGGCATCGGCGATGTCGCCCGCGCTGCTGATGATCTGCGCGCCGCCCGGATAGTCGGGGCCGGGCACGATGGCGAACAGCTCTTCCTCGCTGAGCTTGCCGTTCGACTTGATCAGCGCCACGCAGGCATCGGCGATCTCGCGCAGGTTGTGGCTCGGGATCTCGGTGGCCAGGCCGACCGCGATGCCGCTGGCGCCATTGAGCAGCGTGAACGGCAGCCGCGCGGGCAAGAGGCGCGGCTCCTCGGTGCTGCCGTCGTAGTTGGGGATGAAGTCGACCGTGCCTTCGTCGATCTCGTCGAGCAGCAGGCTGGTGATGCGCGCGAGGCGCGCCTCGGTGTAGCGCATGGCCGCGGCACCGTCGCCGTCGCGGCTGCCGAAGTTGCCCTGGCCGTCGACCAGCGGATAGCGCTGCGAGAAGTCCTGCGCCATGCGCACCAGCGCGTCGTAGGCGGCCTGGTCGCTGTGCGGATGGAAGCGGCCGAGCACGTCGCCGACCACGCGCGCGCTCTTCACGGGCTTGGCGCCCACGGTGCCGTTGGTGCCGCCGAAGCCCAGGCCCATGCGCGACATCGAATAGAGGATGCGCCGCTGCACCGGCTTCTGGCCGTCCGACACGTCGGGCAGCGCGCGGCCCTTGACCACGCTCAGCGCGTATTCGAGGTAGGCGGTCTGGGCATAGTCGGCGAGCGTGAGCGAGGTGCCGTCGCCGCCGTTGTTGTCGTCGCCGGGAGGCAGGAGATCGAGCGGGGGTTGGGAGTCCATGAAAGAGCGGGTGAGAAAACGAAAAAAGAAGGGGCGACGAAGGCGCTCAGCCCAGCGTGAAGGCCTCGTGCACCGCCGACTGCACCGAGCCGCCGAGCACGGCGCCACCGCCGGCCACGTAGATCCAGTCGCCGATGACGGCGGCACCGACGGCATGGCGCGGCGTGGTCATGGGCGCATGGCGCTGCCAGCTGTCGGCCACCGGATCGTAGCTTTCCATCTGGCCGAAGACCTTGGCCTGGCGCGGCACGCCGCCGACGAGGAAACCGCCCTCGCCGCCCATGGCGAAGAAGCGGTCGCGATAGACCACCAGGCCATGGCCCGAGCGCGCGGTGGGCAGCGGCGAACGCGGCTCCCAGGTGTCGCGCGCGGGAAGGTAGACGTGGTGCAGGTCGGTGTTGTATTCGAAGGTGTTGAAGCGGCCGCCGACCACGTGGATCAGGCCGCCGTGCGCCACGCAGCCCACGTGGTCGCGCGCGCCGGGCAGC
>NZ_JBZAYE010000203.1:0-11376 GCF_058244205.1 Variovorax sp. 20P10.2.4 | reverse complement strand
CCGCGCGAGGAGGTCGAGGGCACGGCCGCGATCAGCTGCCGGGTGTAGCCATGGCGCGGGCTCGACAGCACGTCGCGCACCGGGCCTTGCTCGAGCACGCGGCCATGGCGCATCACGAGCACGCGATCGGCGATGCCCGCCACCGCCGACAGGTCATGGCTGATCAGCAGCAGGCCGCTGCCTTCGTCGCGCACGCGGCGCGCCAGCACCTCGATCACCTGCTTCTGCAGCGCCGCGTCGAGCGCGGTGGTGGGCTCGTCGGCCACGATCAGCGGCGGCAGGCCCGCGATCGCGGCCGCGATCAGCGCGCGCTGGCGCAAGCCGCCCGAGAGCTGGTGCGCATATTGGCCGATGCGGCGTTCGGGATCGGGCATGCCCACGCGCGCGAGCGTTTCCAGCACGCGCTGGCGCACCGCGGTGCGGCCGCGCAGCAGGCCGTGGTGCTCGAGCACCTCGCCGACCTCGCGGCCGATGGGGCGCAGCGGATCGAGCGACACCAGCGCGTCCTGCATCACCAGCCCCGCGAAGGTGCCGCGCAGGCGGCGCCAGTCGGTGGCGTCGAAGCGGTTCGCGTCGCGCCCGTCGATCAGGAACCTGCGCGCATTCACGCGCGCACCCGGGCCCGCGAGCGCGAGCAGGCTGCGCGCGGTCACGCTCTTGCCCGAGCCCGACTCGCCGACCAGCGCCACGCATTCGCCGCGCGCGATGCGCAGGTCGAGCGCCTCGACCACGGTGCGCTCGCCCGCGGGCGTGTCGAAGCGGACCGTGAGGCCTTCCACATCGACCAGCGGAACATCGCTCATGCCAGCCTCCCCTCGAAGCGCCGCTGCAGATGGTGGCCGAGCACGGTGAACGAGATCACCGTGAGCGTGATGGCCGCGCCCGGGAACACGCCGGGCCACCAGGCCACGCGCAGCACGTCGCGGCTCTCGGCCAGCATCACGCCCCACTCGGGCGTGGGCGGCTGCGGGCCGAGGCCCAGGAAGCTCAGGCCCGAGGCAGCCAGCACGGTCGATCCCACGTAGACGGTGGCGGTCACGGGCACCGCCACCAGCACGTTGGGCAGCAGGTGGCCGAAGAACACCTGGGCGCGGCTGCGGCCGTAGATGTAGGCATGGGTCACGTAGTCGGCCTGGCGCACGATGCGCGTCTGCGCGCGCACCACGCGCGCGAACTTCGGAATGCCCGCGATGCCGACCGCGAGCGCGATGTTGGCCAGCCCCGGGCCGAGGAACACCACCACCAGCATCGCCAGCAGCACGCCCGGAAAGGACGAGATCACGTCGAACAGCCGCGACAGCCCCTCGTCGAGCAGCCACTGCTTCTGGCCCGCCACCAAGCCCAGCAGCACGCCGGCCAGTACCGAGATCGCCGTGCCGCCGATGCCGATGAACAGCGAGTAGCGCGCGCCATGCACGGTGCGCGACAGCACGTCGCGGCCGAGCCGGTCGGTGCCGAAGGGATGCTCGGCGCCCGGCGGCTGCAGCACCGCGAGGAAGTCGCCCTCGAGCGGATCGAGCGGTGCCAGCCAGCGCGGCGCGACGGTGGCGATCACCAGCAGCGCGACGAACAGCGCCGACAGCAGCACCGCGAGCGGCGGCAGGCGCCGGCGCGGTGCGCTCGACGCGGGAGCGCTGCCCGCGGGCAGCGCGACGGTCTCGGATGCGGAAGTCATGATGCCTTGAGCCTCGGGTCGATCAGTGCATAGAGCAGGTCCAGCAGGGTGGACGCCGCGACATGGATGAAGGCCGCCAGCAGCACCACCGCGAGCACCACGGGCGCGTCCTGGCTCAGCACCGCGTTGAGCGTGACCGTGCCCAGGCCGGGACGGCCGAACACCTTCTCGGTGATGACGGCGCCGCCGAGCAGGCCGCCGATGATCCAGCCGCCGAGCGTGACCACCGGCAGCGCCGCATGGCGCAGCACGTGCCGCAGGCGCAGCCGCAGCTCGCCCAGGCCGCGCGCGCGCACCGTGACCACGAAGGGCTGCTCGAGGGCGCGCTCCATCGCCTCGCGCAGCACCTGCGCCAGCAGGCCCGCGGTCGGCAGCGCCAGCGCGGTCGCCGGCAGCACCAGCGCGCGCCAGTCGGCCGCGCCCGAGACCGGGAACCAGCGCAGCGTGAACGAGAAGGCCATCAGCAGCAGGATGCCGAGCCAGAACACCGGCGTGGAGGCGAACACCAGCTCCAGCGTGGAGGCCGCCGCGCGCGCGATACGCCCGCGGCCCGAGGTCAGCGTGGCCACCACCACCGCGAACAGCAGCGCCAGCACGCCGGCCGCGAGCGCGAGCTCGACCGTGGGCCACAGCTGCGCCATCACCACGCGCGCCACCGGCTGGCGCAGCTCGTACGAGGTGCCGAAGTCGCCGCTGGCGATGCGCGCCAGGAAGCCCAGGTACTGCTCCCACAGCGGACGGTCCAGGCCCCACTCGGCCGCGATGGCCTCGCGCAGGCCCGGGTAGTCGAGGTCGCCGGCCAGGATGTCCTCGACCCGGCCCGGCAGCGCATGCAGGGCCAGGAAGGCCGCGGTGGCGCTGCCCCACGCCACCAGCAGGCCGGCGCCCAGCCGCGAGATCACCAGTCGCCACATGACGGGCTCAGCGCTCCGACAGCCACACGTCGTGGAAGTTCGACGGCGAATCGAGCTGCGTCTCGAACGACAGGCCGCGCACCCGGCTCTTGGCCGCGAGCTGGTAGTTGGCCGAGAACAGCGGCACGATGATGCCCTGGTCCACCGCGTGGCGCTGCGCCGCGTCGACCAGCTTCTTCTTCTCCTCGAGATTCGTGGAAGCCAGCGCGTCGTTGATGTAGCCGAACAGCGTCCTGTCGCCCTTGTCGGCCACCGCGCGGATGAAGCCGCTCTCGCCGATGTTGCCCTGCAGCTCCTGCGCCGCGTCGGCCGGCAGGTAGGTGTTGGGATAGATGCTCCACGAGCCCTTCTGCAGCTGCTGCGCCCATTCGCCGCCGGTGACGAAGCGCAGCCGCAGGTCGAAGCCCAGGTTCTTGCGCAGCTGCGCCTGCAGGCCCTGGATCAGCACGTCGCGGTTGTCGCGCACGAAGGGCTGCGGGTAGCCGACCTCGATGGTCAGGCGCTGGCCGTCCTTGGTGCGGAAGCCCTCGGCGTCGCGGCCGGTCCAGCCCGCTTCGTCGAGCAGCTTGTTGGCCGCGGCCGGGTTGTTGCCCCAGCTGCCCTCGAGCGCCTTGTTGTAGAAGAAGCTGTCGGGGCCGATGTTCGACCAGGCGCGGCGGTAGGTGCCGCGGTAGACGCTCTTGACCAGCGCGTCGATGTCGGCGCCGTCGCGCAGCGCGCGGCGCACGCGCACGTCGGTGGCCGGCGGGATCGTGTAGTTGACGTTGAGCGTGAACGAGGTCTGCGCGCCCGCGGGGCCGACCAGGAACTGGAAGCCCGGCTGGTCCTTGAACAGGCCCACGTCGGTGGGCTGCACGCCCTCGATCACGTCGACCTGGCCCGAGCTCAGCGCGCCCGCGCGCACCGCGTACTCGGGCAGGAAGCGCACCGTCACGCGGTCCAGCCAGGCCGGTCCCTGGTGCGCCGCATAGCCGGGCGCCCACTGGTAGCGCGGGTTGCGCGCGAAGCCGGCCGACTGGCCGCGCACGTAGTTCTGGAACAGGAACGGGCCGCTGCCCGCGATGGCCGGGCCGCCGCCGCAGAGGTCGTCGCCCGACTGCAGCGACTTCGGCGAGATCAGGCCCAGCCGCACGCTGGCGATCGATTCGAGCAGACCCGAGTCGGGCCGGGCCAGCTGCAGCCGCACCTCGCTGGCCGACACCACCTGCACGCGCTCCACCGCCTTGAGCAGTTCGCCGGCGGCATTGGTGTTCTTGGTGTCGCGCACGAAGTCGAAGTTGAACTTCACGGCCGCCGCGTCGAGCGGCGTGCCGTCATGGAACTGCAGGCCCGGCTTGAGCTTGAAGGCATAGGTCTTGCCGTCGGGCGAGACGCTCCACTCCTGCGCCAGCCAGGGCAGGAACTTGCCGCCCTTGCCCTTGGCGACCAGCGAGTCGATGTAGTTGCGGATCAGGATGTAGGAGTTCTGCTGCGTCGAGCGGTGCGGGTTGAAGCAGATCGGATCGGTGGTGACGCCGAAGACCACCTCGCCGCCCTGGCGCGGCGTGTCGGCGGCCAGCGCGAGGTTCATGCCGCAGGCGGCGAGCAGGCCGGCCTGGAGGATGCGCGGCAGCGCGCGCCGCGGGAAAGCAAGGGCAAGGGAGATCTTCATGACGACGGAAAGGAACGTGAGAAAGCCGCGCGGACGAGTCCGCGCCTGGAGGAAAGGACAAGGAATCGGCGCGCGCGGCGCCGGCCGTGCAGGCCCGGGCGAACGCCCGTGCACGGGCAGCGCCGATCTTCGAAGCTCAGGGCTTCGCGGCTAACGAAAGTTTTCGCAGAAGCTATCTCGCTCAGCGCGCATGGAGCGCCTCTGCTCCCTTCGTCCGCTCAATCCAGCAGTCCGTCCCAGTAGAGACGCGCCGCCGTCAGCACGGTCCGCATCTGCGTCGTGTGCGCGAGCCGGAAGGCCGCGCCGCGCACCGTCTCGTCGGGGAACTCGCTGATCAGCGTGAACGGCACGGTCGAGCGCTCGTCGGTGATCACCATGCAGGGGATGCCGTTGATGGGCGCGAACGGCAGCTCGCCGACGTGGGCATGCCACATGCGCTGCTGGAGTGCATTGAACGCGGCCAGCTCGGCCGAGCCCGCGAGCAGTTCCTTCGTGAGCGCATCGAGGAAGCGCAGGCCGTCGTGGCCGCGGTGCTGGCGCAGGACCAGGAAGAAGCCCTTGGGCACCGTCCACAGCTCGCTGCCGCGCGGCACGTAGCCGGCGCGCGGGCGCGTCCATTCGTGCGCCGGGTAGCCATGCAGGCTCAGGTGCAGGCGTGCGCCGGTGCGCGCGATCGCCTCGAGCCGCGGCGCCTTCTCGCCGAACGGCGGCTTCGTGCGCGCCTCGAGGTCGTCGCCGAGCGCGGTGTAGCGCGCGGCATGCGCCATGTGCGTGGGGTCGGTCTGCTGGAGCCGATGATGCAGCGCCGCGCCGTCGGGATTCTCGAGCGCGACCAGCGCATAGTGCGCGCCGGGCAGCGCATTGAGCAGCGGCGCCGCGCGCAGCGCGCCGACCACGCCCGAGCTCTCGTTCGCATGCTGGCCGGCCGTGACCACCAGGCCCGGCAGCGTGCCGCGCACATGCAGGCCCGCGACCGGGCGGCCCTGGAACGAGGTCACGCCGAAGCGCTCGCCGGGTAGGCGCGCCATCGCGGCCTCGACCTCGACCGGGGCCAGCGAGCGGTCGGCGGTGTCGAGCACCAGGGCGGTGTCGACGGGCGGGTCGACACGCTGGTGCGCGGCCAGCCGCACCGTGACCCGCGTGTCGTCCTCGCTGCGCGAGATCAGCGGCACGATGTGGCCGGGCTGCAGCGTGCGATCGGCGTCATCGAGGCCGGCGCGCGCCTTGAAGAACTCGAGCGCGCCGTAGTAGCAGTCCTCGTGCAGCGCCTCGAAGGTGTCGATCGTCTCTTCGCCGAAGGGCAGCCGGCGTTCGATGCCGGTGGTGGCGATCGCGATCTCGAGCGTGTCGAACAGCGGCAGCGTGTCGGGCCAGCCATGGCCGCGCACCGCGTCGAGCGCGGCCGCGCAGGCGGCCTCGAACTCGGTGGGCAGCGCGGCGTCGTGCACCAGCGCGTCGCCGTCCCAGACGCGCAGCCAGCCGCAGGGCGAGGCGGTGGCGTCGTTGGGCGCGAACACGCGCCACTGCCGTTCGCCGGCGGTCACGAGGTGCTCGCCGGGCAACTCGCCTTCAGTGAAATGCAGCGCAACGCCCTCGCCGAGCAGGCCGGCCAGTGGATAGGCCTCGAGGCGAAAGCGCTGGCCCTGACCCGCGGGCGTGCGGACCTCGATCGACGTCGCCCCATCGCCCTCGAACTCCTCGAGAAAGAAATGCACCAGCGGCTTGTAGGCGCTGCGCAGCACAGCCTGCACGCCCGCCGCGGCGAGCGCCTGCTCGGCGGCGCGACGCATGGGCGCGTCCTCGAACAGCCAGGCTTCGATGCGCGTGACCGGGTGGGCGCCGAAGCGTTCGACCAGTTGCACCAGCGTGCGGGGGAAGGTGGCGTCGAGCAGCAGGGTCATGGCGCGAAGAATAAACCGCCTCGCGGCGTGGGGTTACCAACGAGAAGACACGCTGCCCAAGGGACAGCCGCCCCCAGTCTTGACCCTGGCGCGCGCAATGCAAGCACGGAATCCGCATACGTTGATCCGTTTTTGTTCTTTGGCCCGCAGGTGGGCGCACGCTAGCCTGCGCCGGCTCCCGACTCACGGGGACCCTCATGGAAAGCCTCGCCTCGATGTCTCATGTCTTCGACAACCTCCCGCTGCCCACGGCACCTGCTGCTGCCGTGCCGGCCGCCAAGCCACCGCCGCCCCGCCGCGCGCCGCGCCTGCTGTTGCGCCACCAATTGCTGCTGGTCTCCTGGCTGGTGCCGGCCCTGGTGCTGGTGGTGTGGGAGCTGGCGGCGCGCGCCGGCTACCTCTCGATCCACGTGCTGCCCGCGCCCAGCAAGGTGGCGGCCACGGCCTGGGGCCTGATCCAGGAAGGGCGGCTGATCAGCGACATGGGCACCAGCCTGCTGCGCGCGGCCACCGGCTTCGTGATCGGCGGCTCGATCGGCTTCGCGCTCGGCACGGTGGTGGGCTTCTCGCGGCTGGCCGAGGCGCTGTTCGACCGCAGCATCCAGATGATCCGCGCCATTCCCTTCCTCGCCATGCTGCCGCTGGTGATCGTCTGGTTCGGCGTGGACGAGGGCGGCAAGATCTTCCTGGTGTCGCTGGGCGTGATGTTCCCGATCTACATCAACACCGTGCTGGGCATCCGGCAGGTCGACCCCAAGCTGCTCGAGCTCGGCCGCGTGACGGGCCTGAGCAACGCGACGCTGATCCGGCGCATCGTGCTGCCGGGCGCCCTGCCCTCGATCCTCGCGGGCGTGCGCTATGCGCTCGCGGTGGCCTGGCTCGCGCTGGTGATCGCCGAGACCATCGCCACCAGCTCGGGCATCGGCTACCTCGCGATGGATGCGCGCGAGTTCCTGCGCACCGACGTGATCGTGCTGACCATCGTGGTCTACGCCACCATCGGCGTGGCCTCGGATGCGGTGGCCCGGCTGCTCGAACGCCGGCTGCTGGCCTGGCATCCCAATTACGCGGCGGGAGAGCGGCGATGAGCGCGCAACCATCGCAACCCGAGGCCCCCGCCGTCGTCGTGCACGGCCTGCAGCGCCGCTATGGCGAGCGCACCGTGATCGGCGGGCTCGACCTGCGCATCGCGCGCGGCGAATTCGTCGCGCTGCTCGGCGAGAGCGGCTGCGGCAAGACCACGCTGCTGCGCGCGCTCGCCGGCCTCGATGCCATCGACGGCGGGCGCATCGACGGACCGCGCCAGCCCGCGGTGGTGTTCCAGGAACACCGGCTGCTGCCGTGGGATTCGCTCTGGCGCAATGTCTCTCTGGGCCTCGACGAAACCACCGGCAAGGCGCTGGCGCAGGCCGCGCTGGCAGAGGTCGGCCTCGGCGACCGGCTCGACGACTGGCCGCGCAACCTCTCGGGCGGCCAGGCGCAGCGCGTGGCACTGGCGCGCGCGCTGGTGCGCGAGCCTCGGCTGCTGCTGCTCGACGAGCCCTTCGCCGCGCTCGACGCGCTCACGCGCATCCGCATGCATGGCCTGGTGAAGGAACTCGTGCGCCGCCACCGGCCCGGCGTGCTGCTGGTCACGCACGACGTCGACGAGGCGGTGGCGCTGGCCGACCGCGTGCTCGTGATGCGCGACGGCGCGATCGCGAGCGAGTACGCCGTGTCGCCCGAGGCCAATGCCAGGCGCACGCATCCCGATGCGACGGTGCTGCGCGAGGCCCTGCTGGCCGAGCTCGGCGTGGCGGCCGACAGCGTGCCCGCCTGAACCTCCTTTTCGTTTTCCTTTCTCCACCGGCCTCCTCCCTTCATGACCTCCTCGTTCTCCCCGGCCTCGCGCCGCAGCTTCCTGCAGACCGCCGTCGTCGGCGCCGGCGCCCTGGCCACGGGCCTGGCCCATGCACAGGCCGCCGGCCCGGCCAAGGCCACGCGCAACACCGACACCGTGCGCCTCACCTGGGGCCGCGGCGGCCTGCCCGCGCTGGCCAAGAACCGCGGCGAGTTCGAGAAGCTGCTCGCCAGGGACGGCATCAAGGTGCAGTGGATCGGCCCCTTCCCCAACCATGCGCCCTCGCTGCAGGCCGTGACCGGCGGCAGCGCCGACTTCGGCTTCGGCGGCAGCACCACGCCCGCGCTGGCCGCCATGCTCGCGGGCTCGCCGCTGGTGTTCACGCAGTTCGCGATCGTCGAGCCGCGCAGCACCGCGATCATCGCCAAGGACGGCTCGGGCATCGACAAGGTGCAGGACCTGGTGGGCAAATCGGTCGCGGTCAACCGCTCGGGCCTCGGCGAGTTCCTGCTCGTGGCCGCGCTCGAGAAGCACAACATCGACCGCAGCAAGGTCAAGTTCGTCTATCTCAATCCGCCCGACGCCGGCCCGGCCTTCGCGCAGGGCAAGATCGACGCCTGGTCGATGTGGAGCCCGGGCGTGGACATCGCGCGCACCGAGTACAAGGCGCACGACGTCTTCTTCGAGGGCCGCGACCTCGACTTCCTGATCGACTTCAACTCCTACGTCACGCACCGCAAGTTCGCCGAGGAGAACGTGGCCATCGTGCGCGCCGTGAACGCGGCCTACGCGGCCGAGGCGAAGTGGATCAGCGAGCATCCCGTGGAGGCCGAGACCCTGAACCAGCAGGACGCGGGCTACAGCGACGCGGTGCGCGACACGCTGGTCAAGCTCAAGCGCCGCTGGGACGTGCGCGGCGTGCAGGACGCGAAGTTCATCCAGGAATTCCAGAAGGCCTCCGACTGGCTGTCGGAGCGCAAGATCCTGCCGCAGAAGGCCAAGGTCACGGACTACCTCGCGCGGCTGTGAGGCCCGCGCGGAGTCCGGGCCCATGCCGCTGACGTCCACCCACTGGGGCGTGTACCGCCCCGTGGTCGAGAACGGTCGCCTCGTGGCCATGCGGCCCGCCGAATGGGACGCGGCGCCCTCGCCCATCGGCGCCTCGATGGTCGGCGCGGTCGATTCGCCCACGCGCGTGCGGCGCCCCGCGGTGCGCCGCGGTTTCCTCGATGCCGCCACGCGGCATCGCAGCGGCGACCGGCGCGGGCGCGAGGCCTTCGTCGAGCTGCCGTGGGACGAGGCGCTCGACCTGGTGGCGCAGGAGCTGCAACGCGTGAAGCAGGCGCATGGCAACCGGGCGATCTACGGCGGCAGCTACGGCTGGTCGAGCGCGGGCCGCTTCCACCATGCGCAGAGCCAGCTGCACCGCTTTCTCAACGCCTTTGGCGGCTATGTGTACAGCAAGGACAGCTACAGCCTCGGCGCCGGCCGCGTGCTGCTGCCGCACATCGTCGACGGCATGGACGCGCTGCTGCAGAACCACACGAGCTGGGACGTGCTCGCGCAGCACTGCGAGCTGTTCGTGGCCTTCGGCGGCCTGCCGCTGCGCAACACGCAGGTGAGCCCCGGCGGTGCGAGCGACCATGGCGTGGCGCCGGCGCTGCGACGCATGGCGGCATCTGGCTGCACGCGCTTCGTCAACCTCAGCCCGGTGCGCGCCGACCTCGACGCCGTGCCCGCTGCCGAATGGCTGCCGCTGCGCCCCGGTACCGACACCGCGCTGATGCTGGGCCTGGCCTTCGTGCTGATCGACGAGGGCCTGCACGACGAGGCCTTCTGCCGCAGCCACGCGGTAGGCTTCGACCAAGTGCGCGACTACATCCTCGGCCGCGCCGACGGCGTGCCCAAGACACCGGCCTGGGCCGCCGAGCGCTGCGGCATCGCGGCCGAAGCCATCGCAACGCTCGCGCGCCGCATGGCGAGCAGCCGCACGCTGGTGAACTGCACCTACTCGCTGCAGCGCGCGCGGCATGGCGAGCAGCCGTTCTGGATGACCGTCACGCTGGCCACCCTGCTCGGGCAGATCGGCCTGCCGGGCGGCGGCTTCGGCCTGGGCTACGGCTGCATGAACTACATCGGCAGCGGCCATGGCAGCTTCTCGGGCGCGCGGCTGCCGCAGGGCGTGAACCCGGTGGCCGACTTCATTCCGGTCGCGCGCATCGCCGACATGCTGCTGAACCCCGGCGCGCCCTTCGACTACAACGGCGGCCGGCACCACTACCCCGACATCCGGCTCGTGTACTGGGCCGGCGGCAACGTGTTCCACCATCACCAGGACCTCAACCGCACCCTCGAGGCCTGGCGCCGGCCCGAGACCGTGATCACGCACGAGCAGTACTGGACCGCGCAGGCCCGGCATTCCGACATCGTGCTGCCCGCCACCACCACGCTGGAGCGCGACGACATCGGCAGCGCGGGCAGCGAGCGCTTCATGGTCGCGATGCATGCGGCCATCGCGCCCGTGGGCGAGGCGCGCGACGACTACGACATCCTGTCGCGGCTGGCCGAGCGGCTGGACATCGCGCCGGCCTACACCGAGGGCCGCGATGCGCGCGAATGGCTGCGGCATCTGTACGAAAGCTCGCGGCCGCGTGCCGAGGCCGCCGGGCTGGTGCTGCCTGCGTTCGATGCCTTCTGGGAAATCGGCCGCATCGACATCGGCCGCACGAGCGCGGTGGCGAACGATCCGGTGGTGCTGCTCGCGCCCTTTCGCGCCGACCCCATCGCCCATGCCCTGCCCACGCCCTCGGGCCGCATCGAGCTGTACTCCGAGCGCATCGCGGGCTTCGGCTACGACGATTGCCCGGGCCATGCCCGCTGGTTCGAACCCGAGGCGCCGGAGGGGCCGATCCAGCTGCTGTCGAACCAGCCCGCGACGCGCCTGCACAGCCAGTACGACCATGGCGCGCTAAGCCGCGCCTCGAAGATCGCGGGCCGCGAGCCGATCACGCTCAATGCGCGGGACGCACGCGAGCGCGGCATCGCGGCTGGCGACGTGGTGCGCGTCTTCAATGCGCGCGGCGCCTTCCTCGCGGGCGCCGTGCTGTCCGACGATGTGCGGCCCGGCGTGGCGCAGATCGCCACCGGCGCGTGGTACGACCCGCTCGATGCGCAGGCACCGGGCAGCCTCGAGAAGCACGGCAATCCGAACGTGGTGACGCCCGACGTCGGCAGCTCGAAGCTGGCGCAAGGGTGCGCGGCGCAGAGCGCGCGCGTGGAGGTGGCGTTGTGGCGCGGCGAGTTGCCGGCGATCACGGCCTTCGATCCGCCGGCGTTCGAGCCGGCGCCGCGCGGCGCGCCCTGAGCGCGCGCCCCGCCCTCCACGTCGCATCTCA
>NZ_JBZAYE010000202.1:0-11407 GCF_058244205.1 Variovorax sp. 20P10.2.4 | reverse complement strand
GACGGCGTGCGAAGTCGTTCGGGAAGTCATGGAAAAAGGGGAAAGGCCAGGGCCGGGAGAATGAGAATAATACTCATCTGATGCGATTTCCCCAAGGAAACGCCCTGCTATCTCGACCCGAACGCAGGGCGATAGCGGGCGCTTCCGCCGCTCACTTCGCCTGCAGCAGCGCCCCCGCCTCCAGCAGCACCAGCTCGTTGTCGTCGGCCTTGTTCGGCTCGCGGCTGCTCGAGAAGGGCAGGTTGTTGTCGTTGCCGACGACGATGTGGGTGGCATCCACCACGTCGACGTTCTCGATGGTGAAGAACGGGAACTTGAGCACGCCGTCGTTGAGCGGCTTGCGCGCAAGCTTGTCGGGGTCGGCGATGTTCAGCAGGTCGATGTAGCCGATCTTGCGTACCGGGCCGCCGACGTTGGCGTCGCTGAGCTCGACCTTGTAGACGCGTTTGAACTTCGCGATGTCGTGGAAGCAGTCGGTGCGCTTCTGGCCTTCGGGGCAGGCCTTGTCGCTGGTGCCTTCGCCGTTGTCGCGCTCGATGATCAGGCCCGTGGTGCCGTCGATCATGTTGAAGTCGCCGATGGCGTTGCCGTTGGCCTCGAGCACGTACGTCCAATGGCGGCCGGTCCACTTCTCGCCCGCCACGTCGAACTCGAGCACGCGCAGCGCTTCCTTGCCCTCGACCTTCTCGAAGTCCTTGGCCTCGGCGTTCCACACCGGGCCTTCGAGCAGCGCGTAGAGCTTGCTGCCGTCCTTCGAGGCGGCCATGCCTTCGAAGCCCTTGGAGCGCTTGATCTGGAAGTCGACCGCGCCGCCGGGCACGCCGGGCGTGGTCACGGCCGGGTTGTCGGGCGAGCGCACGACCTTGCCGTCGACCTGGGTGTCGAACACGGCGAGCACCTTGCCCTGGAGGTCGGCCTTGATCAGGTAGGGACCGAACTCCTCGCCGATCCACAGCGCGCCGCCGGCGAACTGGAAGCTCTCGGGATCGAAGTCGGAGCCGGTCAGGTAGCGCTGCTTGCTGCCTTCGTGGACGATGCGGAACGGCACCTTCTTGTCGGGGTCGTGCAGGAACACGGTGGCCAGGCGCTGGAACTTGCCGCTCTTGAAGTCGACCTTGTAGTGGTTGAGGTAGAGCATGAAGTCGGGCGAATTGGCCTTCGCGCCGGCACCGTTGTCGGTGAGGATCCAGAAGCTGCCGTCGTCCATCTTCTTGATGCCCGAGTGGCCCTGCAGCGGCTGGCCCTTGAAGGGCAGCGAAACGCCGGTGCCGCGGCCGCCCGAGAGGCCCTCGACGCTGCCGATGGCTTCCACGCGCTTGGGCGTGGTGAACTTGCCGCTGACCTGCAGGTCGGCCGGCGCATCCTTGGGCGCGGCGACGAAGCTCTGCGCGGGCAGCACGGCATGGCCGGCGAGGGTGGCGGGGAAGGCGGTCTGGGCCGAGGCACCGGTGGCGGCGAACGCAGCGGCGGCGGCCAGGGCGAGGAGGGAAAGGCGCGTCTTCTTCATGGAGATCGGGAGTCCGAGTCGAAAACGCGAGACCTTGCCGACGGCACGTGACGCAGCGGTGACACCAGCGCCACTAAGGTGCGATATCGACGATCACTTCACGCGACTCGGCCCGGCCTTGATCGTCGACCACGCGCAGCACGTAGCGCCGCCCCGACTCGGCCAGGTCGGGCATCCAGGCGATGCCCTCGCCGGGCGCGGCACGGCCGACCAGCGCATCGTCGGCGAACCAGTAGAGGGTCTGCGTGCCGGCCGCGGCCTCGGCGCGCAGCACCAGCGGCTCGGGCCTGGCCACGCGCAGCGTGTGGCGCACGCCGCGCAGCGGCGAGCTGATGAGCGGGGCGGCCTCGGGCGCGCCCGCGTCCTTCTGCTCGCAGCCATCGGCGGGCACGCTGGCGCGCGGCAGGCCGGCCTGGCGGAACAGGCGGCGCATGTCGCTGCCCCACTGCTCGACCACCTGCTGGCGCGCATTCGGCTGCGGACCGCAGACCACCTTGCCCGTGGTCTCGTCGACCCACACGGCGCGATGCAGGTTGCTGACCTGGATCGGCGACTTGCCGGCGATGAACCACGTGCGCGTACGCACCGGGCACAGCGCATCGGGCAGGCCACCGGTGGCGGCGCAGACCTCGACCTGGCGCAGGTTCGCCGGTTGCGTGGTCGCGACCTCGCCGGGATCGAGCCGCTCGGCGCGCAGCGCGTCGACCATGCGCAGGAACAGCGGCGCGGCCGCGTCGACGCCCACCAGCGCGGGGTTGCTGCTGCCATCGAAGTTGCCGACCCACACCACCAGCACGTGGCGGCCGAACACGCCCGCGGTCCAGGCATCGCGAAAGCCCCAGGAGGTGCCGGTCTTCCAGGCGATGGCGGGCCGCGCGGGCAGGGTGGTGTCGGGGCGCGGCGTCTGGCGCAGCATGTCGAGCGTGATGAACGAGGCCTCCTCGCTCAGCAGCCGCAGCGGCTGCGCGGGCCGCTCGTCGGGCGCGGGCTCGGTGTAGCGCAGCGGCTGCGCGATGCCGCCATTGGCCAGGGTGCCGTAGAGGCCCGCGAGCTCCTCGGGCGTGACCTCGCCGCCGCCGAGCACCAGCGCGAGGCCGTAGTGCGATTCGCTCTGCAGCTTCTGCACGCCGGCCAGCCGCATGAAGTCGTAGAGCCCGGGCTTCGAGAGCTTCGCGGCCACCGCGACCGCGGGCACGTTGCGGCTGCGGATCAGCGCCTCCTGCGCCGACAGCGGGCCCGCGAAGCGATGGTCGAAGTTCTCGGGCGTGTAGGGACCGAAGGCGGTCGGCGCGTCCTTCAGCATGGTCTTCGGATGCAGCAGGCCCTGGTCGAGCGCGAGCGCATAGATGAAGGGCTTGAGCGTGGAGCCCGGCGAGCGCTTGGCCTGGGTGCCGTTGACCTGGCCCGCGATGGCATCGTCGTGCCAGTCGGCCGAGCCGATCAGCGCGCGCACCTGCATGGTCGAGGCATCGAGCAGCAGCGCGCTCGCGTTGTTCATGCCGACGTCGGCATGCGTGCGCAGGTACTGGGCCATCACGCGCTCGAGCGTGGACTGCATGCGCAGGTCGATGGTGGCGCGGATCTCGACCGGCGCCGCGACGCCGGCATCGCTTCGCGGCTGCGCGAGCAGCATGTCGGTGAGGTGCGGCGCCAGGAAGGGCAGGCTGCCGCGCGACTGCGCCGAGAGCACGAGCTGCGCGTCGGGCGCATGCTGGCGCGCGGCGGGATCGCGCTCGGCCCACAGCGCCCACAGGCGTTCGCGCGCGGCCTGCAGCTCGGTGTTGCGGCCGCGCTCGGCGATGCGCTTGACCGGGTTCTGCGGAATCACCGCGAGCGTGAGCGCCTCGGGCAGGCTGAGCCTGGCGGCGTCCTTGCGGAAATAGATCAGGCTCGCGGCCTGCACGCCCTCGATGTTGCCGCCGTAGGGCGCGGTGTTGAGGTAGGCCTCGAGGATCTCGCGCTTGCCGTGGCGCGCCTCGATCCACAGCGCGGCGGCAATCTGCGCGACCTTGCCGCCGGCCGTGCGGCTGTCGATGCCGTAGAGCCGGCGCGCGAGCTGCATCGTGAGGGTGGAGCCGCCCTGGCGGCGCTCGCCGCTCGCGATGCGCCAGGCGCTGCGCACCAGCGCCGCGGGGTTGACGCCCGGGTGAGCGTAGAAGCGCCGGTCCTCGTAGAGCAGCACCGCGTCGATCAGAGTGGGCGAGATGCGCGCTAGCGGCACCCACAGCCGGTACTGCTCGTCGGCCGCGAGCGTGAGCCGCAACAGCTCGCCGCCGCGCGCATAGACGGCGCGCGAGCTGCCCACGGTCTCGCTGAGCGGCGCATGCGGCCACAGCCGCAGCAGCGCGAGCAGCAGGGCCAGCAGCACGCCCGCGATCAGCAGGCGGCGACCCCGGCCTCGCCATGCGGAACGCGTGCTCTTCGCGGTCATGGGTTCGCTCCCGCCTCGCCTCAGTTCGCGACCACCTGGAAGCGCGCACCGGCCGAGCGCGCGTAGATGCGCCGGTCGTACATCGCCTCGCCGTAGGCCGCGGGCACCACGAAGTCGCCGACGTTGGTGGCGCGCGCCTTGTAGGTCACCTCGAGCAGGTTCTTGTCGACGCTGCCGTAGAACACCACGCGGTCCTCGCGGATGTCGGCGTACTGCACCTTCCACGAGCCGTTGCCGCCCAGGCGCTTCTTCCAGACCGGCGCGTCGGCGTTCTCGCCCTCGGCATCGTCGCCCACGGCCTGCAGCACGGGCTCGAGGCCGCCGGGCAGCAGGTCGACCAGCGCGACGTCGGCGATCTGCGGCCGCTCGAGGCTGCGCACGCGCACCCGCACCGTGACTTCCTCGCCGAGCTTCGCCTTGGTGACCGGGTTGCCCTTGGCATCGAGCACTTCATGGAACACCTCGAGTCCCTGGTTCACCGCGGTGTCGGGCAGCTTGCGCTCGAAACCCTGCTCGGTCCAGCTGTAGTAGAGGTTGAAGTCGCTGTCGTTCGAGAGGCCCAGCTTCGCGGTGCCGGCGGGCACCGCGGCGCGCGCCACCGGGTTGACGGCGCCGAGCGCGAGCGCCGCGGCCTTGCCCTGCGCATCGATGGCCGAGGCCGTGAGCTTGCCCTCGGCGTTCTGCGCCACGGCATCGAAGTAGGCATCGACCGCCATCAGCATCGCGGCCGACGACAGGCTGTTGTACCAGCCGTCGCGCACCATGCCGGCCATGCCTTCCCACACCGCGGGCTTCAGCGTCTTGAGGCGCACGGGGAAGTGCCGGCCCACCAGGTGCAGCATCATGCTGTCGTGCACCAGCGGGTCGTAGTAGCGGCCCCAGACGTTGCGGCGCTGGTTCTTCTCGGTGCGCGCGAGCAGGTCGGCCCACACGGGGTTGAGCAGCTCGTTGGCCACCTGCTCCTGCTTCACGAGCTGGTAGCTCGCCGCGAGGTAGACGGCGCCGAGGTCGTCGCTCCAGCCCGCGGTCTGCTTGGCCTGCTGGTTGCGCCAGGTCTCGCGCAGGTTGGCCAGCGCGGCCGGAACCACGATGCCCTGGCGCGTCAGCAGGTAGGCGGCCTGCGTGCGCTGGCGCCAGCCGTCGAGCGACGAGTCGCCGCTGCCGAGCCAGCCCTGCAGGTAGGTGTTGGCGCGCTGCAGCAGGTCCTGCGGCACCGGCAGCTTGTGGTCGCGCGCCTCCACCAGCAGGTGCACCGCATAGAGCGTCGCGAACGGGTCGGCACCCGCGCCGGGCCACAGCGAGAAGCCGCCATCGGCCGTCTGGCGCGCGCGCAGCTGCACGAGGTAGCGCTCGAGCGTCTTGCGCGCCTCGGGCAGCGGGCCCTGGTCGGCCGTGCGGCCCCGCGCCATTTCCTTCAGCAGCTCGGGCCGGCCCGCGAGCAGCACGGCCGGGAAGGTCTGGCTCGTGATCTGCTCGGTGCAGCCATGCGGATAGGCCTCGAGGTACTGCATGAGACCGGTGGCGAAGGCCCAGGGCGCGGCCGACACCGCGAGGTCGCTGCGGCGGAAGTTCGGATAGAAGTCGCCCTTGCTCGCGATCTCGCCCGAGCGCTGGAAGCTGCCGGCCTGCACCAGCGAGACGAAGGGCGAGGCGGGCCGCACGCTCACCTCGGTGGCGAGCCGCGCGCTGAAGTTCTTGTGCGTGGAAGTGAACACCAGCGCCGAGGAACCCAGCACCGCCTGCTCGCCGGGCTTGGCGCGCACGTTGAACCTGGTGCTGGCCTCGCCGCGCTCGTTGACCTTGAGCGTCTGCGTCGCCTCGCCGACCACCTCGAGCCCGCCCGAGGCGGTGAGCGTGAGCGCGATGGGCGCTTCCTTGCCCGAGCCCGCGATGTTGTTGGCCAGGCCCACGCCGACCTCGACCGTGTCGCCGGGCGCCATCGCGAGCGGCGCGTTCGGCAGGATCACCATGTCGCCGCGCACCGTGGTGCGGGTGCTCTTCGCGGCGGTGGTCTCGTCGTTCACTGCCACCGCCATCACGCGCAGGCTGCCGTTGAAGCTCTCGGGCACGGTGTAGCTGAACTCGCGGCTGCCGTTCACGTCGACCAGGCCCGACCAGTAGGCCACCGGCTTGTCGCGCTTGCGCTTGAACGGGTTCAGGTGCTTGCCGAGCTCGCCTTCGCCGTCGCCGCCGGGCGCGGCGCCCTGCATCAGCTTCTTGAACTCGGGCAGGATCAGGTCGAGCGTCTGCAGGGTGCCGACCTCGAGCGCGCGCTTCTGGAAGAAGTGCTTGAGCGGGTCGGGCGTCTTGTAGCGCGCCACCTGCAGGATGCCCTCGTCGACCGCGAACACCACGGCGCGCGTGGGCTGGTCGCTGGTGAGCTTCATCTTCACGGTCTGGCCGGGCTTCACGAGCTCGGTGCTCGTGAGCTGCAGGTTGGCCGTGCGCTTCGACAGGCTGGTCGCGAAGGGCGCGATGCCGTAGGACAGCGGGCTCATGTAGACCTCGTCCGAGGCCGGGTCGCGCACGAAGTGCACGTTGATGTAGCCGGTGCCCTCGAAGTCCTTGGGCAGCACGATCTTCTGCACCGAGGCGGTCTTGTCGGTCTTGAACCAGGCATGCGCATAGACCTTGTCGCGCTCGATGGTGATCAGGCCGGCGCCAACGTAGGGCGCGCGGATGCTGACCTCGATCTCCTGTCCGGGCTCGTAGTCCTTGCGGTCCAGCGTGAGCTGCAGCTCGGCATTGCGGTCGAGCGAGCGGCTGACGTTGGCGTTGCCCGCCACGCTGTACTCGACGCGGTTGAGCTCGAGCCCGCCGGCATTGCGCACCACGTAGGCGAAGTTGCCGGGCGTGCCGGTGTCGAGCGCGACGTTGTTGCCGGTCGCGGCGATGGCCAGCGGCTTCTCGTCGAGCACGATCTCCTTGCGGCGCGATTCGTAGCGGTACAGGCCGTTGTCCTGCTTGATCAGCACCGACAGCACCTTGCGCTCCACGCGCTGCAGCACGAGATCGGTCACCGCGGTCTTCTTGGCCTGCGGGTCGATCGCGATCACGTGCGCGTTGCGCGCCGCGCCCTTGCTCACGTAGCCGGTGTCGCCGTCGACCTTGACGCCCACCAGGTAGGGCAGGTCGCTCACCAGCGTGTGCGCCTCGGCCGACACGCTGCGCCCGCCCTCGGGCTCGAAGGCCTTGGCCAGCACGTGCACCTGGTAGGTGGCGGCCTCGAAGCGCGACAGCCGCAGGTCGAACTCGGCCTTGCCCTCGGCGCTGGTCTGCACGCTGCCGAGGTCGTCCACCTGCTTCTCGGCCGCGCGCTGCGGATCGAAGAAGGCGTAGTCGGTGAAGGCGCGGAACACCGGGAAGGCCGGGCTCAGCGTGAGCGTGCCCTCGACCTTGCGGTCGGGCGCGGGCGTGCCGAACAGGTTCTGCACGTCGATCAGCGCCTTCATGTCCTTGGGTTTCACCCAGCCTTCGGCGATCTCGCTGCTGAGCTTGGCCGTGACCTTGGTGCGATCGGGCAGGAACTCCTGCACCTTCACCGTGGTGCTGCCCAGCAGCAGCCCCTGCACCTCGGGCGCGCCGGGCGAGGACTCGCGCGGCAGGTAGAGATTGACGGTGTAGTTGCCGGTGGGCGAGGTGTCCTGCGTGGCGTGCGCGATCTCGGCCGCGCCGCCGGGGCCGAGGCGCAGCTTCTCGCGCCGCACGCTCAGGCCGCGCGCATCGATGACCTCGGCTTCGAGCGGCAGGTCGCGCAGCGAGGTGCCCCAGTTGCCGGCCTTCACCATCATCGCGATGTGCATGGTGTCGCCCGGGCGGTAGATGCCGCGGTCGCTGAAGACGTAGGCCGTCATCTGGTTCGGCACGCCGGCCGCGCGCAGGCCGCCGACGTCGAAGCGCGAGATGTCGAGCGTGCGGTCGGTCTTGTTGAAGGGCAGGAAGCTCAGGTCGCCGTCCTTGCGCACCACCAGCACCACCGGCTGCTTCTCGCGCTGGAAGCCCGCGAGGTTGGGCAGCTTCGCGCGGCCCGTGGCATCGGTGGCCTGCGACGCCACGATCATGCCGTTGCGGCCCCACACCTCGACCAGCGCGCCGCCCACGGGCTGGCCGTTGGCGATGCTCTGCACGAACACGTCGCGCGTGCCGTCGAGCGACTTCTTGGCGACGATGCCCAGGTCGGTGACCAGCACCAGCCGCTCGTCCTTCTGGTCCTCGGGGTTGCCGCTCTCGGGGTTGCCCTCGTCCTCGCCCGAGGACTGCTGCTCCTCGTCCTCGGACGACGCCTCGGTGGCGTCCGCTTCGCCCTCGGGCTTCTTCTTCGCCTTGGGGTCGAAGCCCTGCACCTTGAGCAGGAACACGCCGCGCCGGTCGCTGATGTCGCTGCGCAGGTACTCGGCGAAATCGACCGTCTCGTAGTGCGCCTTGCCGGGCGGAATGGCCAGCGGGATCTGCTTCTCGAAGCGGTCGACCAGGTTGTCGGTGCCGAGGCCGCCGTAGAACTTGGGATGCGAGAAATCGCCGTTGCTCTGCGTCACCAGGTGCTGCAGTTGCTGCGGCAGCAGGCGCCCGATCTCGACGCGCACGCCCGGCAGGTCGCGCACCAGGATCGGCAGCTTGCGCTCGCCCGACAGTGCGAGCAGCGAACCCTGGCTCATGATCGTGAGCTCGGGCGCGAAGGTCTTGAGCAGCTGCACGCTCTGGACGGCCGTGCCGAGCTGGTAGCCGCCGGGCGTCTTCAGGCCCTTGGCCACGCGCACCAGCAGGTAGCGTCCGCTCTCGGCCTGCGGCAGGCGGAAGCTGACCGTCTCGGTCACCTCGCGCTCGCTGGCGATGGGCTGCAGGCCGATCTTCTTCGCGCGGCGCAGCACCGCGTCGGTGATCTTCGCGGGATCGGCGGACCAGTCGAACTTGTCTTCCGGGTCGCCCTTGGGATCTTCGGTGGCCGGCAGCAGCCAGGCCTGCACCAGGCGCGCCATCTCGCGCTCGTGCACCGGCATCGAGGCGCTGACATGCATCACGTGCTCGGGCTCGCCGTTCTCGCCGGTGACGATGGTGGGTTCGACACTCGCAATGTCGAGGCTGAAGAGGCCGGGGATGTCGACCGCGCGCGAGACATCGTTGCGCTGGCCCGGGCCGCCCTTCAGCGCCACCGCGCCGGCGGTGAGGCTCAGCAGCACGGGGCGGGTCTTCTCGGGAATGGGCAGGGGCTCGGACTGGACCGTGGCCGTGAGGCGCAGCTTGTCGTAGCTGACCGTGAATTTCTCGCTCGCGCATTTGCCGACGCTGAAGAACGAGCTGCTGCAGGCCTGGTCGTAGGTCAGCACCAGCCGTTTCTCGAACTCGGCGGTGTTCACGGGATGCGAGAAGCGCACCTGGAACAGCGCGCGCCGCACGTTGGCCTGTACCGGGTCCTGGTAGAACTCGGCGCTCGCGATGCGGGCGCTGAACTCGGCCGAGCTGAAGTCGTACTTGCGCTGTTCGATCTCGATGTGCGGCGCCAGCGCCTCTTTCGAGAGCTGCACCTTGTAGGCCTGGCCCACCGGCCAGTCCTGCACGGGCAGGAACTCCAGCTTCTTGGCATCGGTCCAGGTCCAGCGGCCCGCGATGGCCGGCTCGATGCCGACACCCGTCGCCTCCTGGCCGACACGCGCGATCGGCGCGACCGAGGCCGAGAAATTGATCACGACCGGATTGGGCCCCTTGTCGAGCTCGATCTGCGTGCGCGGCGGCGGCACGATCTGCGCGGTCGCCACCACGGGCTCGACACGGTCGGGCGTGAGGCCATGCCACCACTTCAGGAGCTGCGGGCTGGCCATCCAGCCCGCGAACGCCAGCAGCACCAGCAGCAGCACCCAGACGAGCCGCTGCTGCAGCCATTGCAGTCCGAGCAGCAGCAGCGCACCCGCGATGCGCAGCCAGCCCGGGGGTCGCCAGGAACCGATGAGCCCGCGCGCGAGCGGGCGCAGGAAGCCGAGCGCGCGGCCCAGCCCGGTGAAGAGCACGTCGCTGAGCGACGCGAGTTTTCGATTGGCAACTTGAAGCATGGAGGCTCCCCCGGTGTTTTTGTCGGCGTCTGGCAGTCTGTCCGCGGTCTGTGAACCCATGGCGGCGTGTGTGAAGTCTGTGTGAAAACCGCACAGGCCCGCGCCCCGGCCCGGCTCAGGGCGAGAGCGCGGGCTTGTTCACCATGAGCCAGAAGACCACGACCATGGCCACGAAGGCAGGGTAGCCGAGCCACTCCCACCAGCGCTGGTAGCGCGCATACAGCGGCGGCAGCGGCAGGCCGTCGCGCTGCGCCTGCCCGGCGATCGCGGCCATGCGGATCTGCAGCCACACCACGGGCAGCCAGCACGCGCCCGCGAACACGAAGAGGCCCAGCGACAGCGCGAGCCATGGCGTGGACAGCGGCCAGCCCGCCATGTGGGCGAGCGCGAAGCCGGTGGCCGGCTGCAGGATCACGGTGGGCGTGGTGAACCACCAGTCGGCGCGTACCACCAGCCGGCTCACCACCGCCTGCGCCGCTACGCTGCCGCTGCGGTTGGCGAAGAACATGTAGAAGGCCGAGCCCAGCCCAGTGCCGACCATCAGCACGCTGGAGACGATGTGCAGCCACTTGAGGACCAGGTAGGTGTTCATGGCGTGGCGCGTCGGTACAGGTGCCACAGCAGCGCGGCGATCGGCAGGTTCTTGAGCAGCGGGCCCAGCGGATGCAGCCACAGCGCCGGCTGCAGGCCGGTGGCGACGGCCGTCATGAGCAGCAGCAGGCCGAGCGCCGCGAGGTAGCTGGCGCGGCCCGGCCGCCACCACAGCGCGAGGCCGACGAGCAGGTCGGCCGCCGCGCCGCCGACGATCAGCAACTGCACCAGCCAGGGCGGCGAGGCGATGCCGGCCTCGGCCAGCACGTGGCGGCTCTGTCCATCGAGCTCGACGATGCTGACGACGGCCGTCACCAGCCAGACCGCGACGAGGCTCAGGCGCAGCAGGCGGTCGTCGTCGGCCGGGCGGGTCATGGCATTCGCGGCGTCTCGTCGACCACGTCCGTCACCATGCCCCAGCGCGCGAACTCGGGTTCGAACTCGGGCAGCGCGAGCAGGCCCATGCAGGCCTGCGCGCCGACGGGCAGCACATCGCCGCGCGCGAGCCGGCGCGCCAGCAGGATGGCGGCCATGCAGGGAATCTCGGGCCCATGGTTGTCGTCGGCCGCGATGTGCCAGGCACGGTGCGCGGCGGCGCCTCGTGCGTCGATGCCTTCGACGCGCACCACCATGCCGCCGAGCGCGCTGCCGAACGCATCGAACAGGCCGCCCGTGGCATGCAGCAGCCGCGCCAGCTTCTGCGGCGCGGGCAGCAGGCCGATGCGGCGCAGGGCCGCCAGGAAGGCGAAGGCCTGCTGCGTGAGGCCCACTTCGAGCGCGGCGCGGAACATCACCGACTGCACGCCCGCATGGCGCGCCGGGAAGAGTTCGAGG
>NZ_JBZAYE010000201.1:0-11440 GCF_058244205.1 Variovorax sp. 20P10.2.4 | reverse complement strand
CCGCGAAGGCGGCCGTACCGTGGGTTCGGGCGTCGTGGCCAAGATCCTCGACATCTAAGCCGAACGCAAAGGAATCACCATGGCAACCAAGCAAAAAATCCGCATCCGCCTGAAGGCGTTCGACTACAAGCTGATCGACCAATCGGCCGCCGAGATCGTTGACACCGCGAAGCGCACCGGCGCGATCGTCAAGGGCCCGGTGCCCCTGCCGACCCGCCTGAAGCGTTTCGACATCCTGCGTTCGCCGCACGTCAACAAGACCAGCCGCGACCAGCTCGAAATCCGCACGCACCAACGCCTGATGGACATCGTCGACCCCACCGACAAGACCGTGGACGCGCTGATGAAGCTCGACCTGCCGGCCGGCGTCGACGTCGAGATCAAGCTGCAGTAAGCCGCAAGCAACAAGCCCGCTCGCGCGTCAAGCGCGGTGTCGCTTCGAGGCCCGTTCACAGAAATGTGAGCGGGCCTTTGTCATTTGCGTGTCGTCTGTGGCATCCTCGCCCACCACCGGCCGTCCAGACCTTGGCCGGGAGCTGAATGAGGGCAGCACAAGCTATGAACCACAGGATTCTTTCTGGCATCGGTTCGGCGCTGATTGCCGCGGCGTTCCTCGCAGGTTGCGGTGGAGGCGGCGGTGGCGGCGGCGGTGGAATCCCGATCGGTTTTCCGCCCCCGGTAATCGGTGGGGTCACGCTCAGCGGCAAGGCCACCTACGACTCGGTGCCCAACAACAGCGGGCCGCTGGTCTATTCGGCCACCGTCGCGAAGCCGGTGCGCGGGGCCTTCGTCGAAGTGCTCGATGCCTTGTCGAATCAGATCGCGGTGACGGCCACCGATGCCAACGGCAACTACTCGGTGTCGGTGCCGGCGAACGCCACGATCGTCGTTCGCGTCCGCGCCCAGATCCAGACCGCGGCATGGGATGTCAGCGTGCGAGACAACACCAGCGCCAACACGCCGCTCTACTCGATGCAGTCGGCGGCCTTCACGACGGGCTCGGGTGCGACGACGCGCGACCTGCGCGCCGATTCGGGATGGGGTGGTTCGAGCTACACCGGGCGCCGCGTGTCGGCACCGTTCGCGGTGCTCGACACGGTCTACACCTCGATGCAGAAGGTCTTGTCGGTGGCGCCGGCGACGAGCTTTCCGCCGCTAAAGGTGTTCTGGAGTCCGAACAACGTGCCGACCAGCGGCAGCCTCGCACTGGGGCAGATCGGCAGCACCTTCTTCACCAACCGCAGCACCGGCCGCGAAATCTATGTGCTCGGCAAGGAAGACGTGGACACCGACGAGTTCGATGCACCGGTGATCGCGCACGAGTGGGGGCACTATTACCAGTCTTCCTTCAGCCGCGACGATTCGGTCGGCGGGCCGCACAACCTCAGTGACCGCCTCGATCGCCGCGTGGCCTTCTCCGAAGGCTGGGGCAACGGCTGGTCGGGCATCGCGCTCGGCCGCAGCAACTATGTCGATTCCCGCGGCGAAGGGCAGGTCGCTTCCGACGTCAGCGTCTCGATCAACCTGGCGACGGGGCCGTCCAGCAATCCAGGCTGGTTCCGCGAGCGCTCGATCCACTCGATCTTCTGGAATCTCAACCAGCAGGTGGGCTTCAAGCCGATCCACGATGCGATGACCAGTGCGCAGTTCAGGGGCGGCGCTGCCGTGACCTCGATCCATCCGTTCACCGCGGCCTTCAATGCGGTGGCGCCCGGCAATGCATCGGCCCTGGCAAGTCTGTTGAGCGCGCAGAACATCAGCGCCGGCGCCAACGATTCTTTCGGCGAAGCCGAAGGCAACAACGGTGGCGCGCCGAGCGTGCCGAACGTGCTGCCCCTGTACGGCAGCGCCGTGGTGGGGCAACTGGCCAACGCCTGCGTCTCGACGGTCGCGGGTGGCGGCAACAAGCTGGGCAACTATGCCTACCTTCGCTTCCTGGCGCCCACGACGCGCGACTACCAGGTGTCGGTGGCATCGAGCGCACCGCTGGTGAATCCGGATTTCACCGTGTTCCGCGCCGGCCAGATCCCGAGGTCGGGCAACAAGGTCAGCCTGCCGGCCGGCGAGTACGTGCTGGCGGTCACCGATCTCAACAGTTCGGGCTCGAACTGCATCAGCGTCGCGATCCAGTAAGAGGAATGATGGCCATGACGACTCGCTCGAACACACGGACCGCCATCGCGGCGCTCCTGCTGGCGGCGCTCACGACCTGGGCATTGGCCGACGGCATGCCGGACTCGCGCGTGCCCAAGCGCTCGCAGCACAAGGCGGCGCCGGCGCCCATGACCACGGCCGTGCAGAAATCCAACGGCTCGGGTGTCGCGGTGCAATACCGCGTCGATGGCACGCCGCAGGCGGGCCGAGCCACGTCGGTCGTGCTGCAGTTCGACGACGTGACCGATCCTCAGGGCGCGTCGGTGCGTTTCACAGCGGACCCCGGCCTGACGCTGCGAAACGGCAGCCCGCTGACGCTGCCCGCCGGCCAACGCTCCACCGCGACCGTCTCGGTCATCGGCGAGTCGGACGGGCTGCGCTACCTGAACGTGTTCGTGAGCCAGGGCGGCGCGAGCAGCGCGATCTCGATCCCGATCCAGACCGGGACGGCACCCCTGATGAAGTCGCAGGGCGACGTTCAGACCACCAAGGACGGCGACAGCATCATCACGATGCCCGCCAAATAGGCGGAAAACGGCCCCGCGGGCCGTTGCAATCGCCCCGAAAGGGGCCCTTTTCCAGCGCTTGCGCCCCGCCCATACCGCGGGCTATAATCGCTGGCTCTGCCCTTGTTGCGTCCGCAAGGTACGTGCAAGTCGGAGATTTATCAACCTTCCCCCGTTGCCGCGAGTCGGTCATACGACTTCGGTCAAACGCTGTCGCCAATTGAAGTGGCAGCGGCGGGAGAAGCTTCCATTTTTTGGAGAAAACACATGAGTCTGAGCAACTCCCTCGGGTTGCTGGGCCGCAAGGTGGGGATGATGCGTCTCTTCACCGATGACGGGGATGCAGTTCCTGTCACGGTGGTGGATGTGTCGAACAACCGCGTGACCCAGATCAAGTCGCAAGAGACCGATGGCTACGTCGCACTGCAAGTGACGTTCGGTTCGCGCAAAGCATCGCGCGTGACCAAGCCGGAAGCCGGCCACCTCGCCAAGGCGGGTGTCGAAGCTGGCGAAATCATCCAGGAATTCCGCGTCACCGCAGATACCGCAGGTCAGCACCAGGCTGGCGGCGTGATCGCGGCCGGCAGCGTGTTCTCCGTGGGCCAGAAGGTGGACGTGCAAGGCACCTCCATCGGCAAGGGCTACGCCGGCACGATCAAGCGCCACAACATGAGCTCGCAGCGCGCGTCGCACGGTAACAGCCGTTCGCACAACGTGCCCGGCTCGATCGGCATGGCACAAGACCCCGGTCGCGTGTTCCCCGGCAAGCGCATGACGGGCCACCTCGGCGACGTCACCCGCACGACGCAGAACCTCTCGGTGTTCCGCATCGACGAAGCGCGTCAGCTGTTGCTCATCAAGGGCGCGATCCCGGGTTCGAAGGGTGGCTTCGTCACCGTGCGTCCCGCCGTCAAGGCCAAGCCGCAAGCGGCTGAAGGAGCGAAGTAATGGAACTCGAACTCCTGAACGAGCAAGGTCAGGCCGCGTCGAAGTACGACGCCCCCGAAACCGTGTTCGGCCGTGACTACAACGAAGACCTGGTGCACCAGATCGTCGTCGCATTCCAGGCCAACGCCCGCCAAGGCACGCGCGCCCAGAAGGACCGCGAACAGGTCAAGCACTCGACCAAGAAGCCTTTCAAGCAAAAGGGAACGGGCCGCGCCCGTGCCGGTATGACGTCCTCGCCGCTGTGGCGCGGGGGTGGCCGGATCTTCCCGAACATGCCTGACGAAAACTTCTCGCAGAAGATCAACAAGAAGATGTACCGCGCCGGCATGGCCGCCATCTTCTCGCAGCTCGCTCGCGAAGGCCGTCTGGCCGTGGTGGATTCGCTGACCGTGGATTCGCCCAAGACGAAGCCGCTGGCAGCCCGTTTCAAGGCAATGAATCTCGAGTCCGTGCTCGTGATCGCCGAAGAAGTCGACGAAAACCTGTACCTTGCCTCGCGCAATCTGGTCAACATCCTCGTGGTCGAACCCCGTTACGCCGATCCGGTGTCGCTGGTTCACTACAAGAAGGTGCTGGTCACCAAGGGTGCCGTCGACAAGCTCAAGGAGATGTTCGCATGAGCCGCGTGAACCCCACCCCTGCTCAACGTCAGTTCGACGAAGGCCGTCTCATGAACGTGCTGGTCGCCCCGATCGTGTCCGAAAAGGCCACGATGGTCGGCGAGAAGTCGAACGCTGTCACTTTCAAGGTGTTGCAAGACGCCACCAAGCCCGAGATCAAGGCCGCCGTCGAACTGATGTTCAAGGTCGAAGTCAAGGGCGTGTCGGTTGCCAACATCAAGGGCAAGACCAAGCGCTTCGGCAAGTCCGTCGGCCGCCGCGACCACGTTCGCAAGGCCTACGTCACGCTGAAGGCCGGTCAAGAGCTCAACCTCGTCGGGGAAGGCGCTTAATCATGGCCGTCATCAAGATGAAACCCACTTCGCCGGGCCAACGCGGCGCGGTGAAGATTTCGCGTGACCACCTGTACAAGGGTGCTCCGCTCGCATCCCTGCTGGAACCCCAGTTCCAGAAGGCCGGCCGCAACAACAACGGCCACATCACGACCCGTCACAAGGGCGGCGGTCACAAGCACCACTACCGCGTGGTGGACTTCCGTCGCAACAAGGACGGCATCCCGGCGAAGGTCGAGCGCATCGAGTACGACCCGAACCGCACCGCCCACATCGCGCTGGTCTGCTACGCCGACGGCGAGCGCCGCTACATCATCGCCCCGCGCGGTCTGGAAGCCGGTGCAACGCTGCTGTCGGGTTCGGAAGCTCCGATCCGCGCCGGCAACACGCTGCCGATCCGCAACATTCCGGTGGGTTCGACGATCCACTGCATCGAACTGCAGCCCGGCAAGGGCGCGCAGATCGCCCGCTCGGCCGGTACCTCGGCCACGCTGCTGGCCCGTGAAGGCGTCTACGCCCAGGTCCGCATGCGTTCGGGCGAAGTCCGCCGCATTCACATCGAATGCCGCGCGACCATCGGTGAAGTGGCCAACGAAGAACACAGCCTGCGCCAGCTCGGCAAGGCCGGTGTGAAGCGTTGGATGGGTATCCGCCCGACCGTTCGCGGCGTGGTGATGAACCCGGTCGACCACCCGCACGGTGGTGGCGAAGGCAAGACCGGCGAAGGCCGTCACCCTGTCGACCCGTGGGGCAACCTGACCAAGGGTTACCGTACCCGTAACAACAAGCGCACGCAGGTCTTCATCGTGTCGCGCCGCAAGAAGTAAGGGATAGCAAATGACTCGCTCTCTCAAAAAGGGTCCGTTTGTTGACCATCACCTCGTTGCCAAGGCCGACAAGGCCGTGACGACGAAGGACAAGAAGCCGATCAAGACCTGGTCGCGCCGCTCGATGGTCCTGCCCGAGTTCATCGGCCTGACCATTGCCGTGCACAACGGCAAGCAGCATGTGCCTGTCTACATCACCGACCAGATGGTCGGCCACAAGCTCGGCGAATTTGCGCTCACGCGCACGTTCAAGGGGCACCCCGCGGACAAGAAAGTCCAGAAGAAGTAAGGAACGACCATGTCTGAAACACGTGCAGTCCTCCGCGGTGTCCGCCTCTCGGTCGACAAGGGCCGTCTGGTCGCCGACCTGATCCGCGGCAAGAAGGTCGATCAAGCGCTCAACGTTCTGCAATTCACGCAGAAGAAGGCCGCTGTGATCATCAAGAAGGTGCTCGAGTCGGCCATCGCCAACGCGGAGCACAACGACGGTGCCGACATCGACGAACTGAAGGTCAAGACCATCTACGTCGAACAGGGCGCCACGCTCAAGCGCTTCACGGCGCGCGCCAAGGGTCGCGGCAATCGCATCAGCAAGCCCACGTGCCATGTGTACGTGACGGTTGGCAACTAAGAGCCTGGAAGAAATATGGGACAGAAAATCCATCCGACCGGCTTCCGTCTGGCGGTTACCCGTAACTGGTCCAGCCGCTGGTATGCCAGCGACCGCGATTTCGCGGGCATGCTGGCCGAAGACATCAAGGTTCGCGAATACCTGAAGAAGAAGCTGAAGAACGCTTCGGTGTCGCGCGTCCTGATCGAGCGTCCCGCCAAGAACGCCCGCATCACGATCTACTCGGCTCGTCCGGGCGTCGTGATCGGCAAGAAGGGCGAAGACATCGAGAACCTCAAGCGCGAACTGGGCCGCCAGCTCGGCGTGCCGGTGGCAGTGAACATCGAAGAAGTGCGCAAGCCCGAAATCGATGCCCAGCTGATCGCCGACAGCATCACGCAGCAGCTCGAAAAGCGGATCATGTTCCGCCGCGCCATGAAGCGCGCCATGCAGAACGCCATGCGTCTGGGTGCCCAGGGCATCAAGATCATGTCGGCTGGCCGCCTGAACGGCATCGAAATCGCTCGTACCGAGTGGTACCGCGAAGGTCGCGTGCCGCTTCACACGCTGCGCGCCGACATCGACTACGGCACCTCGGAAGCCAAGACCACCTACGGCGTCATCGGCGTCAAGGTGTGGGTCTACAAGGGCGACACCCTGGGCCGCAACGACCTGCCCGCCGTCGAGACCCCGCGTCCCGAGGAAGAGCGTCGTCCGCGTGGTCCGCGCCGTGATGGCCGCCCTGGTGGCGACCGTCCGGGTGGTGACCGCCGCGGCGGCCCGCGTGCCGGTGCCCGTGGCCCGATCGGTGGCAACACCGCTCCCGCCGACGGCAGCGACAAGCCCGCAGAAGCAACCGGCGGTGCCGGTGCAGACTCGAAACCCGCCGTTAAGCGCGTCCGCAAAGCCGCGCCCGCTGCAGCAGCGGACGGTGCCAAGACCGAGTAATCGGTCTCAGCCCCGGGTGTGCATTCGCACAGGAAGCCCGGGGCAGTCCTCACGGAGTAACAAGACATGCTGCAACCTGCACGCAGAAAGTTCCGCAAGGAACAAAAGGGCCGCAACACCGGCGTCGCCACCCGGGGCAACTCGGTGGCCTTCGGTGACTTCGGTCTGAAATGCACCGACCGCGGCCGCCTCACGGCGCGCCAGATCGAAGCCGCTCGCCGCGCGATTTCGCGTCACGTGAAGCGCGGTGGCCGTATCTGGATCCGCGTGTTCCCCGACAAGCCGATCTCGACCAAGCCCGCAGAAGTGCGGATGGGTAACGGCAAGGGCAACCCCGAGTACTACGTCGCCGAGATCCAGCCCGGCAAGATCGTGTTCGAGATCGTCGGCGTGCCCGAAGAACTCGCCCGCGAAGCCTTCCGCCTGGCCGCTGCCAAGCTGCCGCTGCGCACGACGTTCGTCTCGCGCCAGCTCGGCGCCTGAGAGGAGAACATCCATGGCAACACGTAAGAAGAAAGAAGCCGCGGCTCCGGCCAAGGTGAGCAAGGCAACAGCACTGCGCGAGAAGGACGTCGCCGGTCTGCAAGCCGAAATCAAGGATCTGCAGAAGGCCCATTTCGGCCTGCGCATGCAGAAAGCCACGCAACAGCTGTCGAACACCTCGACGCTGCGCGTGACGCGTCGCGACATCGCGCGCGCCAAGACCGTTCTTGCTCAGAAGCAGCAAGAAACCCAAGCCGCCAAGTAAGGAGTGAACATGACGGAAGCTAAAAAATCCCTCAAGCGCACCTTGATCGGCAAGGTGGTCAGCGACAAGCGTGCCAAGACCGTGACCGTGCTGGTCGAGCGCCGTGTGAAGCACGAGCTCTACGGCAAGATCGTGGCCAAGACGAGCAAGTACCACGCCCATGACGAAAAGGGCGAGTACAAGCTGGGCGACACCATCGAGATCACGGAAAGCCGTCCGATCTCGAAGACCAAGAACTGGGTCGTGACCCGTCTGGTCGAGAAGGCCGTCCTGGTCTGATCCCCTTCTGGTTCGCCAGCCCCGCGAGGTGGCCGGCAGTCCATCGCGAAACGGCCCACAATGTGGGCCGTTTTTCTTTTTCCAGGAGCACTTTCAAATGATCAAAGTCGGCGACACCCTTCCCTCGGCCACCCTGCAGGAGTACTCGGAAGTCGAGGGCGAAGGCTGCAGCATCGGCCCGAACCCCGTCGACGTGAGCAAGGCAACGGCCGGCAAGACCATCGCGCTGTTCGCGCTGCCGGGCGCCTTCACGCCCACCTGCTCGGCCAAGCACGTGCCGGGCTACGTGCAGCACTTCGACGACTTCAAGGCCGCGGGCGTGGACGAGATCTGGTGCGTGAGCGTGAACGACGCCTTCGTGATGGGCGCCTGGGCGCGCGACCAGAAGACCGGCGCCAAGGTGCGCATGCTGGCCGACGGCAGCGCCGATTTCGCCAAGGCCACGGGCCTCACGCTGGACCTCACGGGCCGCGGCATGGGCCTGCGCAGCAACCGCTACTCGATGCTCGTGAAGGACGGCAAGGTCGCGACGCTCAACGTCGAAGCACCGGGCAAGTTCGAAGTCAGCAACGCCGAAACGCTGCTGGCGCAAGCCAAGGGCTGAGCGGCAGGTCCAACGAGAACGGTCCGCCCCGCGGACCGTTCCTCGCCTACAGGTCCACCTTCAGGTAGTGCGCCCCCGCAATGGGGTTGTGATAGAAGGGCGGCACCTCGGCGAAGCCCAGGTCCTCGTAGAGGGCACGCGCCGACTCCATCTCGTCGAGCGTGTCGAGCAGCACGCAGCCGTAGCCCGCGCCACGCGCCGCGTCGAGGATCGCCTCGGCGAGCTGGCGGCCCAGCCCCAGGCCGCGAAAGCCCGGGCGCACGTACAGGCGCTTCATCTCCGCCGCATTCACGTAGTCCGCGCTGTCGAGCGGCCGCAGCGCGCAGCAGCCGGCCACGTGCGCGACCCGGCCATCGGCGCGCACCAGCGTGGGTGTGGCGCGGCCGGCCTCGTCCTTGACGTGCGCCGGATCGACCAGCGCCAGCAGCAGCGTGCCGCGCGGCTCGACGTATTCGCCCGGCAGCGCGGCCAGTTCCTGGTCGAAATTCTGGAAGTCGAGATCGATGCCCAGCGAGGCGGCGTAGTCGCGGAAGATGAGGCGCGTGGCCTCGAGTTCGTGGGCCTCGTCGGGCGTGAGCAGCACGACGGCCGGCGTGTCCGACAGCGGCAGGGGGCGTGAGACGGATGAGCTCATGCGCGCAACGATGAAACCCAGTACGCGACGCCCGCGCACAGCAGCGCGAGCACCAGCGCGAGGCCGCGCGATGCCGCGTCGTCGCGGCTGCCGGCGACGGGCGCGGCACGATCGGCGGCGGCGATGTCCTTGTCGCCCGAGAGCATCGGAGCGACCAGCCGGTGGCGCTTCACCAGCACGTAGAACAGCACCGCGAGCACGTGCAGGCTCGCGAGCGCGATCACGATCCACTTGCCCTGCGTGCTGTGCCAGCCCGTGGCTAGGCTCACGAGATCGCCCGAGACGAAGCGCGTGAGCGGCCCGGCGGCCGAGATCTCGTCGTCGGCCACGAGGCCGGTCGCCACCTGCAGCGCCAGGATCGCGAGCACCGCGAACACCGACAGCGCGCCCAGCGGCGTGTGGCCGATCAGGTGATCGGGATGGGCGCGGCCGCGCAGGTAGGCGAGGACCGAGCCCGGCGCGTAGACGAAGGCCGCGAAGCGCGACCAGCGCCCGCCGACGAAGCCCCAGAGTAGCCGGAACAGCAGCAGCGCGAGCACCGTGTAGCCGAGGCGGAAATGCCATTCCATGACGCCGCCGAGGCCGGTGGCGATCAGCCCGATCACGGCGGCGGCCAGGGCCCAGTGGAACAGCCGGGTCGGCAGGTCCCAGACGCGTGTTCGGGTGGCCTGGCGGGACGCCGCGGCCGCGGGGGAGTCGGTCATCGAAGGTGGGGGGAGCGCATGGCTGCGGAAGGCGCAGATTAGCAAAGTCCGAGCCGCCCGTTCCATCGGGTTGTTGCTATGCGCGCCGACCGGCCTGCCCCTACACTGCCGCGCAGGTGCCGCGCCCGACGGCATCACCCACGATTCCCACATGTCAGAAGGACCACGATGATCCGACTCGCCACCTTCGCGCTGGCCGCCGCCTGCGCCGCCACCACCCTGCCGGCCGCGGCCCAGTTCGCGAAGCCTGAAGACGCCATCAAGTACCGCCAGAGCGCGCTGTTCGTCATGTCGCAGCACTTCGGCCGCCTGGGCGCCATGGCCAACGGCCGCGCGCCCTACGACGCCGCCGCCGCCGCGGCCAATGCCGAAGTGGTGGCCGACATGGCGAAGCTGCCCTGGGCCGGCTTCGGCGCCGGCACCGAGGGCGGCAAGGCCAAGCCCGAGGTCTGGAAGGAAGCGCCCAAGTTCAAGGAGCACCAGGACAAGCTGATCGCCGAGACCGGCAAGCTGCTGGTGGCCGCCAAGGCCGGCAACATCGATGCGCTCAAGGCCCAGTTCGGCCCGACCGCCGCGAGCTGCAAGGCCTGCCACGACACCTTCCGCGACCGCTGATCCGCCATCGCTTGCCCCAACGAAAAAGGCGCTGTCCGGTCACGGACAGCGCCTTTTTGATGGGTGGGGGAGGGCTCAGGCCTCGGCCAGCAGCTTTTCGATCAGCTTGTGCAGCTCGGCGAAATCGGGCTCGCCCACGTAGCGCTTGACGATCTGGCCCTGCTTGTTCACGAGGTAGGTGGTCGGCGTGAGCTTCACGTCGCCCCAGGCCTGCGCCACGCTGCCGGTGTTGTCGATCGCCACCTTGAACGGCAGCTTGCGGGTTTCGGCGAAATTGACGACATAGCTCGGCGGGTCGTAGCTCATGGCCACCGCCAGCGTGTCGTAGCCGCGCGCCTTGTACTTGTCGTAGGTGGCGATCACCTTGGGCATCTCGCCGACGCAGGTCACGCAGCTCGTGGCCCAGAAGTTGACCAGCGTGACCTTGCCCTTGAGGTCCTCGGTGCTCTTCCTGGTGCCGTCGAGCAGCACGAAGGTCGAGGCGGGCGCCGCGGTAGTGCCTGAGCCGAGGTACACCCCCACGCCGGTGGCCAGGGCGACGGCAACGGCGGCTGCGATAACGTACTTTTTCATGGCTGCTGACTGAGTGGGGCGGCGCGATTCTAGTTCCGCACGTTCGAACGTGCTGGCGCGCGCGACAGTCCCCATGGAACGGTGGATCGATAATCCGGTCCCCATGCCGCAGCCCACCTCCCGTCTTCGCCGTCGCGCGCGCGCCTCCTGCGTCGCCGCCGCGGTCCTCGTGCTCGCGGCCTGCAGCCCGACCTTCAACTGGCGCGAAGTCCCGGTGGCCGAGGCCGGCCTGGTCGCGCTGCTGCCCTGCAAGGCCGACCGCGCCACCCGCGCGCAGCCGCTGGGCGCCGAATCGGTGCAGGTCGACATGGCCGGTTGCGAGGCCGGCGGCGCCACCT